>JASBUE010000160.1 GCA_030148045.1 Candidatus Tenderia sp. | reverse complement strand
GAACGCGTCTTTCGCGCCGTGCAGTATTCGTCGCGTCCCGACGACTGGGCCGAGGACGGCCCGTGGCTGCGCATGTTCCGCAACGCCCGGCGCTGGCTGGGATAAATACCACCTCCGGCAGGTCTAATTAAAAATGAAAACACCAATAAATAAAATTCTGGCGCTGTTGTTCCCCGTCCTGGTGGCGCTGCTGCTTGCCGGTTTCATTCCCCAGCAGTCCAGGCTGATGGATGAACGCTTGCAGCTGCAACGGCTCAAGGTCTCCTCGGCCAGCGAGCTGGAGGCGGCCTTCGACAGCCTGGGATATGACTGGCCGCCCCGGGGCGCGGTGCCGCCGGTGGAGGTGTCGACCCTGCCCCCCGATCTCGGCAAGATCAGGGATGTGACAAAGAAGAAATCGCTTTTCTTCCGTGCCCTGTTGCCCATCGTGCTGGCCGAGAACGAGATGCTGGTCGAGCTGCGCCGCCAGGTAATGGGATTGCTGGAGAGGGGGGTGGCCGATCTCGACGACGGCGAGCGCCGCTGGCTGGAGGCGATCGCCAGGCAGTACCGGATCAAGGAGGGCATCCAGAGCGCGCGCGCTCAGCAGTTGCTGATGCGTCGTGTGGACGTGGTGCCGCCGGCCCTGGTGCTGGCCCAGGCGGCCAACGAGAGCGCCTGGGGCACCTCGCGTTTTGCCCGTCTCGGCAACAATCTCTTCGGTCAGTGGACCTATCGCGAAGCGGAAGGCATTGTACCGCTGGGACGCCCGGAGGGCGCCAGTTACGCGGTGCGCTCATTCCACTCCATCGACGCCTCGGTGCGCGCCTATCTGCGTAATCTCAACACCAATCCGGCTTATAAGGAGTTGCGCCTGATGCGTGAACAGATGCGCCGGACGGGCGAGCCGCTGGACGCCCATGAATTGGCCACCGGGTTGACGGCCTATTCCGCCCGTGGCGAGGAGTATATCCGCGAACTGCAGATGATGATGCGTGGCAATCGCTTGTTGAGCCTGTTGGGCTCGGTCAGCCTGGAGCGCGGACTCAGTCGGTCCCGCCGGGGCGAATCCACGGCTGGCTGAACCAGTAAAAGCGTCCCGCATCGTCCGAGGGGGAGGTGCAGTTGTAGCGGCTGCGCCCAGGCGGCAGATCGTCGCCGGCCTGTACCCTCGCTTCATAATCATTCAAGCGTTGCACCTCGATGCGCCCCTGGCCGCTGGCGTAGCAGCTAAGTTGTTTGAGGGGGGCGTGTTGGCGGTCGAATTGGAGTTTCAACACCGGCCGTGCGGCATCGGTGACCGGATTCACCACCGGCGTCTGTTGCAGGGGCATGGCCAGGCTCATCACCTTGGTCTTGAACTCATCCGCGTCGCCGAATTGCTCTGCCATGGGAAAGCGGGGCAGGAAGCGAAAGTCCGAGGTGGCGCCCATGGCGCCGGAGTGCTGCCCCATACCGATCAGGCCGAGTGACTCCACCAGCTGCGCCAGCGCCAGGTCGTATTCACCGTAGGGATAGGCGATGACCTCGATCACTTCGCCGAGTTCCTCTTCCAGGCGGCGCTGGGCGGCGCGGATGTCTTCGCCGACCCGCTGGCGCCACTGTGGCTCGTCTTCGCCCGGCAGGCGGCGGATCAGGTGTGCGTGGCTGCGCGAGTGATTGCCGAAGCTGGCGCCATGCTGCTGCATTTCACGCATCTGCGCCCAGCTCATGTAATTGGAGTAATTTTTGTCGATGTAGTCGCTGGCGACGAAGACGGTAAACGGCCAGCCGCGCGCCTTGAGGCGCGGATAGGCCTCGGTGTAGACGCTTTCGTAGGCATCGTCCATGGTGAAGACCACCGTCTTGTCGGGCAGCGCCTCTCCCGCCTGCAAGGTCTCGAGCACCGTCATCAACGGCAGCACCTGAAAACCGTTTTCTTCGATAAACTGCAGCTGCTGTTCGAACTGTTCCAGACGGATGTTGGTGCTGGGATATTGGTCCGCGCCGAAGTGGTGATACATCAGGCCCACCGCCGAGGGTGGGGCGGCGGGTAGGGCGCTGCAATTCAGCAAGGCCAGCAGTGCGAGGCTCGATAGTAAAATGTTTCTCATAGTCATCAAAACGGTTGAGCGGCTTTGTCTGCCCCTTCAGGGTGTGTGCTGAGCCGTCCCGGCGCATAGCCAACCAGGGCTGTCGCATTATAGAAAATTGCAGGGCCGCCCGGGTGCAATTATTTGATGCACACCGCCCTGACGTGGGGCAGGTCGAGATAGCCTTGCAGGATCTTCTCGATGCCGTCCTGTTTCAGGGTACGCATGCCGGTGTTGAGGGCCTCGAAATGGATCTCCACCGCCGGGGTGCGCGTCAGGATCTGCTGTTTGATCTTGGGCGAGGCGATCAGCAGTTCATGCAGGCCGATGCGGCCGCGGTAGCCGGTCTCGTTGCACTCCTTGCAGCCGGTGGGTTTGTAGAGGGTGAGCGCGCCGCGCTGGTTGGCATAATGGGAACGCCACTCCCCGATCAGGTCGTCGATGTAGGGTTGCTGCTCTTCCTCGCTGAAGTGGGACGGCAGCATGTCCTTGAGGTATTCATGGGCCAGGTGCTGCAGCTCCTCATCGTCGGGTTGGTAGGAGCGCTTGCAGTTGGGGCAGAGGGTCTTGGCCAGGCGTTGGGCCAGGATGCCGATCAAGGCGTCGGCGAAGTTGAATGGGTCCATGTCCATATCGAGCAGGCGCACCACGGTCTCGGCGGCGCTGTTGGTGTGCAGAGTCGAAAGCACCAAGTGGCCGGTAAGCGAGGCCTCGATGCCCATGCCGGCGGTTTCGGCGTCGCGCATCTCGCCGACCATGATGATGTCGGGGTCGGCGCGCAGGAAGGCGCGCATGGCGGCGGCGAAGTCGAGGCCGATCTTGGGATTGACCTGCACCTGACGCAGCCCCGGCTGGGTGATTTCAATCGGGTCTTCCGCGGTCCAGATTTTCCTGTCGGCATTGTTGAGATGGCCGAGCACGGAGTGCAGGGTGGTGGTCTTGCCCGAACCAGTCGGTCCGCAGACCAGGAACAGGCCGTAGGGCTTGGAGATGGCGTCCAGCAGCCGGTCGCGATTGTTGATACTCAGCCCCAGGGCGTTGATGTGGATGTTCTTGCCGCTGGCGAGAATACGCATCACCACGTCTTCGAGATCATTGGCGGTCGGCAGGGTGGCGACACGCAGCTCGACGTTGGCCGGGCCGAACTTCTTGAAGCTGATCTTGCCGTCCTGCGGCTTGCTGCGCTCGGAAATATCGAGCCGCGCCATGACCTTGATGCGCGAGATCAGGGCGTTGCGGTATTGGGCCGGGAATTTGTGGTAGAGGTGCAGGCTGCCGTCTTTCCTGAAACGCACCATCACCTTGGTTTTGCCGGGATTGGGTTCGATGTGAATATCCGAGGCGCCCTGCTGGTACGCATCGATGATGATCTTGTTGATGATCTTGACGATGATGTTGTCCGAGACGCCGACGTCTTCCTCTTTAAAGGAAAGGCTGTCGCTGTGGTCGCCGTCGTCAATGGGTTCCTCGTCTTCGAGGTCGTCGATCCGGTGCAGGATGTCGTCCGAGGTGTAGTGGAATTGCAACGCCCAGTTGATATCCTCGGCGCTGGCCATGACCGGCTCGATATATTTGTTGGTGTTGAAGCGCAGCGCGTCGAGGGTGGCCCAGTCCATCGGGTTTTCGATGGCAAGGATCAGCTTCCCTGCGTGCAGCGACAGCGGCACTACCTTGTGCTTGAAGGCCAGATCGGCGGGAATCTGGTTGATGATGTCAGGGGTGACCTTGAACTCCTGGATATGGACGAACGGGATCCCCAGTTTCTTGGCCAGGGCCTGCTGGATCTGGTCGCGATTGATGACCCCCTTGTCAAGCAGGATTTCGCCCAGCGGTTTTTGCCGGTTGCGTTTCTGATGTTCAAGGGCGTCGTCCAGATCCTCCTGGGTGATCAGGCCTTCACTGATCAGGATCTCGCCCAGTTTCAAGTTGGGCATGCTTTTTTGCCGGCTCAGTGCCAGCCGCAGTTGCTCCTCGTTGACAATCTTGTTTTCCGCCAGGAACTCACCCAGCGGTTTGGCCCGCGCCACCTGCTGCTCCTTGACCGCCACCTCGATCTCTTCGTTCGCTACGTTGTGATCCTTGATCAGAATTTCGCCGATCTGGTCGCCGATGAGATTGCTTTCGATGGAGGTTCTGGGGATGAAGATGTGGATGTACTGGCGCAAATACTGGTTGCTGCCGTGTTCCTTGAACAGGTGCAGACCGTTTTTGTCGACCCGGGTGCCGAAGGTTCTGCCGCGCAACTTGGTATGGTCTTTAAAGGTGATGATGAATTCCTGCGCTTCCCCCGGCGTTTTGATGCCTGCTTTTTCACTTTTGACCAGGCTCTGGTCCTGAACCCATTGCAGCGGCGTGGAGAGGTGCATCGCCTTGATGTCGTGCATCTGGATCTCGGTTTCCTGCTTGTCCTGGGTCTTCAGGATTCTGATCGTGCCTTCTTCGACATCGAACGCCTTGAGCTTGCCGTCGACGCGGCGGCCATTGATGTAAAAAACGGTGACGGCTGAATTCGTCAGGATGGGCGAATTGTCCCGGTCACTGAGCGAGGGCAATGGCAACGCGATGATATCGGTCATGCGGTCCTCTCTAAAACCACGATTATGTAAGGAATTATGCATAGATCGGTCGCAGGGACGTATTCTGAAGCCCGGGGCAGTATGGCAGATTTTCCATGATCCGTTAAGGCGCCAGACTTGTTCAGAGGCGCCTTGATGTTTTGAGACTCGAGGCCGGCTTAGGCGTTACCGAAGGTGAAGGGGTCGGCGTGAATCTGGTCGAAGGCGGCGCCGGCGAGAAAGGCCTTTTTCTTGGCGTTGTTGACCATCTCCGGATGGCCGCAGAGATAGACGCGCCAGCCGTCGAGTTTGGCAAACCGGCTTAAGGCGATTTCGTTGGCGCGTCCGGCGGCCAGGCCGCCGTTGTCGAGGCCGGAGATGCAGGGGGTATAAAAGAAGTTGTCATGCATTTCGGCGAACTGCCGGAGTTCGTCCATCAAATAGAGTTTGGCGCGGCTGCGACTGCCGTGAAACAGGTGGATCTGGCCGCGGTGTCCCTGCGCCAGCGCGTCCCGGACGATGCCCCACAGGGGTGCCAGGCCGCTGCCGGTGCCGACCAGCAGCAGGTTTTGCTCCGGATCGGCGTCGATGTAAAAACATTCACCGTGCGGGCCGTCGATCTGGACGGTATCCTCCACCGCCAATTCATTCATTATCCAGCCGCTCATGCGCCCGCCGGGGATGTGTTCCACATGGAGTTCGAGGTAACCGTCCTGCGGCAGGCTGGCGATGGAGTAACTGCGCGTCAGGCCGTCGCCGCGGTGGAGGTTGAGAAACTGGCCCGGCCGGTAATCAAATCCGGACGCCGGTTGCAGGCGCAGGCGCACGATGGCGTCGTTGAAAGGGCGCTTGTCGATGACCGTAGCCGCCAACCTGGGCAGGGCGGCGCCATCCGCTGCGGTGACAGTCAGGTCTTCCATGGGCGTGCAGATGCAGGCCAGGAAATAGCCCTGCTGTTGTAATTGGGGCTTGAGTCCCTTTTGCGCCTGCGCCGGCGGCGTACCCGTGGTGGCCTTGATCATGCAGGTCTGACAGACGCCGGCGCGACAGGAAGACGAGAGTTCCACACCATGCCGTGTCAAGCACTCCAGCACGGACTCATCACCGCGGCATTCGTAGCTTTGTTCCGAATACGTGATCGTCGGCATGGTGTGGAGCGCCTTGCTTAACGCCCGAGGACGTCGTTGCGGGTACTCTCGGCGATCGCCGCGGCTTCGCCGATCAGTTCATCGGCAACCCCCAGTTCTTTCAGGGTGGCGCCGAGGTTTTCCATGACGGCGTCGAAGTGGTTGTCATTCAGGCCGCGGGCGACCAGGTGGGCGTGGCCTTCGCGCATATCCTTGCCGCTGTAGTTGGCCGGGCCGCCAAAGGCAAAGGTCAGGAAGGCTTTCTGCTTGGCGCGCTGTCTGTCCATGTCAATATCTTCAAACCACATGTTGATGCGGTCATCGGCCAGCACCTTGCGGTAGAACAGGTCCACGGCCGCATTGACGGCGGCTTCGCCACCGATCCGGTCATACAGGCTTTCACTCATGATTATCTCCTAATGGTTGTTTTTCCGGGGGTGCAGGTACATGCTGCAAGATAAAGATGTCGGTATAATCTACATTTTGTTGATGGATTTATTCAGCTGATTGCCATTGTTAAAATGTATTGACAATGCATTATTGTCTGTAGGGCCTTTTGTTGTCAAACGTTTCGCCCCGCCGGGGCGGACAGGGCGCCGCAAAAAGGTTAAAATCAGCGCCCTTTCAGTTGTAGAAATAGATTGTTATGTCCCAGCTCAGTGATCAAACGGCGCGCCGCCGTAGCTTCGCCATTATCTCCCACCCCGACGCCGGTAAGACCACCCTCACCGAAAAGCTGCTGCTGTTCGGCGGCGCCATCCAGCTCGCCGGCACGGTCAAGGGGCGCAAGGCCGCGCGTCACGCTACCTCCGACTGGATGGAGATGGAAAAACAGCGCGGCATTTCGGTCACTACGTCGGTGATGCAGTTTCCCCACGGCGACAAGATCATGAACCTGCTCGATACCCCGGGCCATGAGGACTTTTCCGAAGATACCTACCGTACGCTGACGGCGGTGGACTCGGCCCTGATGGTGATCGACTGCGCCAAGGGGGTGGAGGACCGCACCATTAAATTGATGGAGGTCT
>JASBUE010000143.1 GCA_030148045.1 Candidatus Tenderia sp. | reverse complement strand
CTATGAGCTGTTTGACCTCATCCAAATTGCCGGGCCAGGCTGAGCTGCTGAGCGTGAGTAGTATCGAAGCAAAGAGGATTCGCTGTTCCATGTGCCCTGATAAAGTCGATAAATGTGTTCGATTCTATCCTGTATTTGGTGGTCTCATCAATTGTGCGGTATCCCTGGTAATTTATGGGCAAGCGGCTTAGAGTGACTGACCGCCGAGTTTTTTGGCGACTTGGTGTTTATTCCAGAGAATGCCCAGTGTAAAGGTAAGGCTGCACAACGACAGGAGGGCGATAATCATGTAAATCCAGACTTGGCGATTGTCCGGGCGGAGAGATGCCAGCTTTTGATGAAGCTCATAGGTTTCACTTTCAAGTTGCTGGTTCTTCCGTGACAGCTCCAGATTGTCGCTGTTGCTGGCGGCCAGCTTTTCTTGGGCGGCCAGCAATTCTCGTTGGATTTGCCGGTGTTTCTCCTGCAGCCGTGCCACGATCAGCTTGGCTGGGGGTTCCTTGCTGAGGTAGACGTTTCGTACCCACCCCTCTGTGCCATCTTCAGTGCGGATGCGGGAGTAGCTGTCCCTGCTCTCTAATATTTCTACTTTTGCACCTGAACTTATAACCAGTACTGGGGCGGTGCTGGTGCCGGGTTCCGGTCGTACGCCAATGCGCAGGTTGTCGCCGACAAATACCGTATTGGCATATGATATGGGCATTAACCAGAGGTAGACCAGAACCAATGCAATCCTTTTAAGAGCCATACCTTGTCCGAACCAGATATATTTGATGAAGCCACAATATCGACAGGGGCGATCTGCCATGCTACCTTGGCAAGGCCGCGCTCGGCCCTGCTGTTGTCGTCAACTATATCGACGTTATAAAAAATTTCTTAACTTTTCATATGTTATCCCATTTTGCCATGATAAGCCGGGCTGGGCACAGGCCAGGGGGCTGGCGCCGGCTAAATCTAGTTGTGTGTTGGCCGACAACTTATTACAAGGTAGGGTTGATAGAGTAATTAGCTAAAGACGGAGTAATCACGGTCTATGTTTTCGAACACTAAAAAACGCAAATCAGCGAAGATCGATTCATTGATTGGCCAAAACACTGAACTGCAAGGAAATGTTATCTTTAGCGGCGGGTTTCACATTGACGGTAAACTGAAAGGAAATGTCTGTGCCCACGAGCCCTCATCTTTGTTGACCTTGAGTGACCACGGCGTGGTGGAGGGTGAGGTGCGTGTGCCCAATATCATCCTCAATGGTACGGTGATTGGCGACGTTTATGCCAGCGAACGCGTCGAATTGGCCGCCAATGCCAAGGTCATCGGTAACGTCTATTATAATCTGATCGAAATGGCCATGGGGGCGGAGGTGAATGGCAGCCTGGTGCATCGCGTGGAACCCGTCGCCGAATCTGTTGCCCAACTAGTGGAGCCATCGGAAGATGTGGCGCTGAGTCCCGAATAAAACCATTAATTGTATTGGGATTCCGCGTTTTTCCCGAGTCGGTTTCTGCGGTATAATGGCCCCATTCTTTTAACGTTTACAAGGTTTGTGTCCTATGACGACGACAGCGACAGCAGAAGTTGATAACAGTTCTCCCGTACTCTTTAGCGACAGCGCCGCCGTCAAAGTGCGCGAGCTGATCGAAGAGGAGGGCAACGAGGCGCTCAATCTGCGCATCTACATTACCGGCGGCGGGTGTTCCGGTTTTCAGTACGGCTTTACCTTTGACGAGAACGTCAATGAAGGTGATACCGTGGTGGAAAAGGAAGGCGTCAAACTGTTGATCGATCCCATGAGTTACCAGTACTTGCTGGGCGCGGAGATCGATTATAAGGATGATCTGGAAGGCTCGCACTTTGTGATTCGTAATCCCAATGCCTCAACCACCTGTGGTTGCGGTTCATCCTTCTCGGTCTAAACTCAGAGAGAATTTCTTTGCAGAAGCGCCGGAGCCTTTCAGGTTCCGGCGTTTTTTATTGTCCGGCTTTGGTCCTGGGATAAATGCCTCCCAGGATTACCGCCTCGCTGGCACCGGTCACATCGGTCAGATTGCCGGGCCTGTGTTCCAGGGTCTGTTTGGCTAGCCAGGCGAAGGCGGCCGCTTCCACCCAGTCAGGCGCTATGCCGAGCTCCGCCGTGGTGGCGAGCCTAATCCGGTCCAAGCGCTGTTCCAGCCCCCGTACCAGGAGCGAATTGTAGACGCCGCCGCCGCACAGGAATAATTCGTCCGTTTGCGGGGCGTGGGTCTCGATGGCCGCGGTGATGCTTTCCACCGTCAGTTGCGCCAGAGTGGCCTGGATGTTTTGCGCCGAATCGTCCGGGGCGTGTTGTTGCAGCCAATGTAGATTGAAATACTCGCGCCCAGTGCTCTTCGGCGGCGCCGCGGCAAAGTAGGGGTAGGCCAGCAGGCTGGATAACAGTCGTTTGTTGACGCGGCCGCCCGCGCCCCAGGCGCCGTCCTTATCGAAGCGTTTGTCCTGATGTTGTTGCATCCAGCTGTCCAGCAGGCAGTTGCCGGGGCCGGTGTCGAAGCCGAAGACCGGGGCGTCATGGTCCGCCGCCAGCACGGTGATGTTGGCGATGCAGCCGATGTTGAGAACGATGCGGTTGTGTTCGCCGGAGCGAAAGTGGTGGTTATGAAAGGCGGTGGCCAGTGGCGCGCCCTGGCCGCCGGCGGCAATGTCACGGCGGCGCAGGTCGGCCACGGTGGTAATGCCGGTGAGTTGGACGATGCTGTTGGGGTCGCCGATTTGCAGGGTAAAGGGTGGCTCGCTGTCGGGGGCGTGGAACACGGTCTGGCCATGGCTGCCGATGGCGTCGATATCGCCGGGCGCGAGCTTGTTCTGTTGCAGCAATTGATTGGCGGCGGCGGCGAAGAGTCTGCCCAGTTCCACATCCAGACCGCCGAGTTCGCGGACACTGAAGGTTTCGCTCTGGATGAGTCGCTGCAGCCGTTCGCCGAGCTGTGGCGGAATGGGATGGCTGTGGCTGGCCACCAGGTTGCAGGCATGGTCGCAGAAATCCAGCACGGCCGCATCGACAGCATCCATGCTGGTGCCTGACATCAGGCCGATGAAGTAAGCCATGGAGGGTTAGAAATCAGAGGCCAGCGCGACGTTGGTTTGGCCGAGCAGGTCCAGGCTGGCAAGCAGCGGGGTGGCATGGCTCTGGAAGCCGGCCATGTATTGGCGCGGCAAGGGCTGGACGTCGGGCAGTTTGACCGTCAGAGGATTGCGATGGACACCATTGATGCGGAATTCATAGTGCAGGTGAGGTCCGGTGGCCAGGCCGGAGCTGCCGACATAACCGATAATCTGTCCCTGTTTGACCCGCGCGCCGGTGCGGAAGCCGCGGGCATAGTTGGACAGGTGGGCGTAGAGTGTGCTGTAGCTGCTGCCGTGCTGGATAATGACGGTGCTGCCGTAGCCGCCCTTGCGGCCGCGGTGGATGATCTTGCCGTCGCCGGTGGCCTTGACGGGTGTACCGCGGGGGGCGGCGTAGTCCACCCCTTTATGGGCGCGGATGGTATTCAGGATCGGGTGTTTGCGGCCCAGGCTGAAGCCCGAGCTGATGCGTGAGAACTCCACCGGCGTGCGCAGAAAGGCCTTGCGCATTCTGCGGCCGTCGGGTGAATAATAATCGGTGTGGCCGCTGACATCGGTATAGCGGATCGCCTGGAAGGGTGTGTCGCGATTGACGAAGGTGGCGGCGATGATGTCGCCGTCGCGCACCTTCTCGCCGTCCAGGAATACCTCTTCATAGATTACGGCGAATTTGTCACCTTTGCGAATGTCAAGGGCGAAATCGATGTCCCAGCCGAAGATGCCGGCCAGTTCCATGGTCAGCTTGTCCGATAGTCCGGCGGCTTGAGCGCTGAGGAAGAGCGAGTCGTTAATGACCCCGGTGGCCTGGGCAGTGCGGTGTTCCAGTGGCCGCTGGATGATTTCGGCCTGGAAACCGTCTTCGTCGCGCAGCATGTGCAGGCTGCGGCCGAGATCGAATTCATAGCTCAATTCCGTCAGCCGGTCCGCGTCGATGCGGAGCTTGATTTCATCGCCGGGATAGAGCCGTTTTAGGCGTTTGGCGGCAACCTCATTTTGGGTGACCTTGTAAAGTTCTTGGGGGCTGAGATCATTCCGGGCAAATAGCAGGGAGAGACTGTCGCCGGATTTGACGGTGGCGGTGCGCCATTCCCCCGGTGGTTCCGCCGGTGCGGGAGGCGATTGCGCCGGTGTCGCGGTGCGGACAGGCAATTCCATGGCGGACGTTTTGCCTTCATTGGTCGGTGCCAGCACGCTTGTTTCAGGCGCGCGCGTCGCCTCGGCATCATCGGGCAGTACGCCGATGGCGATGCCGAGAATTGCCGTCCCACCCAGTACCAGCAGCCAATGGAGGTGTCTGTGTATCATATGGGATAGTGTCGGCACTGCGTCATCCTTGCTGAAGCTCATTTTGTCTAAAATCCCGCCTGGCCCACAAAAATAACGGTCAATATTTTAAAGCCTTAGTCGCACATTGTAAGCCAGTTGACGAAAAAAAGGCGAATCAGTCGAAGTCCCTGGCGGTTCCCATTTATAATGCGCCTTTCCCTGCGAACCCGGGGCTGGGTTATTCACTACAAGTATAGAGGATGATAATGAATGCGGTAGCGGAACAGCTGGAGTTGATAAAGCGTGGCGCGGACGAGATCCTGCGTGAAGAGGAGCTGGTCGAGCGCCTCAAAGAGGGCCGGCCGCTGCGCATCAAGGCCGGTTTTGACCCGACCGCGCCTGATCTCCATCTCGGTCACACCGTGCTGATCAACAAACTGCGGCAGTTTCAGGATTTCGGCCATGAGGTGATGTTTCTGATCGGTGATTTCACCGGCATGATCGGCGACCCCACCGGTAAGAATGTCACACGCCAGCCGTTGACGCGCGACGAAATTATCGAAAATGCGCGTACCTATGAACAGCAGATTTACAAAATACTCGATCCGGAAAAGACCCTGGTGATGTTCAATTCCAGCTGGATGGGGGAGATGAGCGCGGCCGATCTGATTCAGCTGGCGGCCAAGCATACCGTGGCGCGTATGCTGGAGCGGGATGATTTTCATAAGCGTTATAGCGGCGGTCAGGCCATTGCCATTCACGAATTTCTGTATCCCCTGGTGCAGGGCTATGACTCGGTGGCGATGAAGGCGGATGTGGAGTTGGGTGGCACCGACCAGAAATTCAATCTGCTGGTGGGGCGCCAGTTGCAGGAGGTCTACGGTCAGAAACAGCAGTGTGTCCTCACCATGCCTATTCTCGAGGGTTTGGACGGGGTGCAAAAGATGTCCAAGTCGCTGGATAACTATATAGGTATCCATGAAGCGCCCGACGAGATGTTCGGCAAAATCATGTCTATCTCCGATGAGCTGATGTGGCGCTATTTAGAGTTGCTCAGTTTCCGGCCCTGGGACGAGATCCTGGGCTTGCAAAAACAGGTGGCGGAGGGCTTGAATCCGCGCGACGTCAAATTCCAGTTGGCTGAAGAGCTGGTCGCCCGTTTCCATGATTCTGCCGCCGCCCGTCAGGCCCAGGAGAATTTTGTCGCCCGTTTCCAGAAGGGCGCCTTGCCGGACGATATGCCGGAGATCGAACTGGCGTCGGAGGGCGGCAAACTGGCCATTGCCAACCTGCTTAAACAGGCCGGTCTGACCGTCAGCACCTCCGAAGCGATGCGCATGATCAAGCAGGGCGCGGTAAAGATAGACGGC
>JASBUE010000132.1 GCA_030148045.1 Candidatus Tenderia sp. | reverse complement strand
GAAAACTCTTCACCCAGCTGGTTCAGCATGGATTGGGTAATGACCAGTTCACCCACCATATTGATCAGCGCATCGACCTTGTCTATGCCGACTCGGATGGAGCCCGATTCGCCGCCCTGTGACTTTTTGGCGGCATCGCCTTGACTGCCGGCGGGCGACGCCGCTGAAGGCCGATGCCTGCCTTCCGCTTTCGCCGTCTCATCCTGCTGTTCGGCATCGGCCCCGGCCGCCGCACCCGCCTGGGCCTGTTCCGCCGTCTCGGGGGCATCTGTTGCAGGAGGCTCGATATGGCGCGCTTCCAACGCCAGTTCGCAATCATCCTCCACCCAGGCGAAAACATCCCTGAGCTGCGCTTCGCTGGCATCAGCGTCTAGCTCAATGCGCCATGACAGGTAGCACTCTTCCGGATCGAGCAGGTCGAATTCGGGCAGCGCCTCGAGGTTGACGTCGGCCTTGATGCCACCCAGCTCCGCCAGCTCGCTGATAATGCGGACCGGGTCGTTGCCGGTCTTGAACAGGTGCAGAAAGGGCTTGAAATGCACCATCCAGCCGGTCGATACGGAAGCGGGTTCCAATGCCTCGCCGGTATTTTCCTCCCGACCGCCGTCCTGTACAGCCGATCCCCCCCCGCCCTCCAGCAGGGCTTCCAGCTGCGCATGCACATCGGCCACAGAGACGGCATCGATCTCATTGCCGTCGCGCAGGGCGCTGAGCATGTCGCGCAACACATCCACCGAGGCCAGCATCAGCTCCACCGCCGGCCGGGTCACCTCGCGCCGGCCGTCACGCATCTCGTCGAGCAGGGTTTCCAGCACATGGGTAAAATCCGCTACGGCGTTGAGACCGAAGGTGCCGCTGCCACCCTTGATGGAATGGGCGGCGCGAAAAATGGTATTGATCGATTCACTGTCGGCTCCGCCCGGCTTGAGACCGAGCAGTTCGGTCTCCATGATATCCAGGCCTTCGAAACTCTCTTCATAGAAAGTGTCGAGGAATTGACTGATATCGATGCTCATCGATACCGGTCTCAGCCTAGAACCTTCTTGATGGTCGCCAACAACTGATCTGGATTGAAGGGCTTGACTATCCAGCCAGTGGCGCCGGCGCTCTTGCCCTCCATCTTCTTGTCACCGCCGGACTCGGTGGTCAGCATTAGAATCGGGGTGAATTTGTAATTGGGCAGGGCGCGCAGTTCCTTGATCAAACTGATTCCGTCCATTTTCGGCATATTGACATCGGTCAGCACCAGGTCCACCTTGCCGCCCTTGGCCTTGCCCAGGGCGTCCAAACCGTCGACGGCATCGATCACGGTGAAGCCCGCGCCCTTGAGGGTGAATGACACCATCTGGCGCATGGATGCTGAATCATCAACAGCGAGTATCGTTGGCATTGCTATTCCCTCTCATCTCTTCTCTTCTTCCTTGCATGAATTGCGGAAGCGCGGCTACGTTACAAATGAAGAATCTCTTTCAAACCAGTCATATCGGCGGCATATCGCAACACCTCGCTGGGGTTACGCCAGCTCACGCCGAACCCGCTTTCCTGTGCTTCAATAAAAAACGCAGACAACAATTGCAATGCGGCACAGTCGATGCGTTCGACGCGGGAACCATCCAGAACCACCGGGCAGCCCTGGGCCATGGCCTGCTGCAGCAGCGCCTTGAAATCAGACGCCACAGAGACATCCAGCGCCTCGTCGCACTCGATCAGCATCTCGGCTTCGGAGATTGCCGTTTCATCCTCTTGCGTCATAGACACCTCTGATTTCCGCCTTGGTCACTCGTATCTCACACCATTATTAACGGCAACGAGATAACGAGCTTTAGATCGACGTGGGCGGCAATAGAACAAGAGAAAACGGCGCCCGGACAGGCACTTGCCCGGATCAGGGAGACTTATTCGGAATTGGACCTGTTATTGCGGTCGTCATGCTCGCGCTGTTCCTTTTTTTCCAGCGCCTGCCGTTCATGCTTTATATAGCGATCGAGTACCGCATCCAACGCCTTCGATCGCCCCCGTTTGGCGAACCAGTAGCGTTTTTTTTCGTCCAGTTCCCGCCGCGCCTGCTCCACGGCCTGCTCCTGCTGTTCGATGGCAAGGGAGAGTTTGGCGATAAATTCGCGGTATTCATTCAGGGCCTGGGCATTCATCCCCTGGCTGGCGGAATCGTTCAAACGGCGCTGGTATTCGGCCTGGTAGCCGAACAACAACTGCAACTGCGCCTGCTGTTGATCCAGTTGCTGCAGAACCTGCCCCAGCGCCTTGGCGGCCTCGCGTTCCGAATTCCTGGCCAGATCGGCGATAGGCTCGATGCGTTTCGACTTCACCATGGCGGATTACGCCTTTGCCTGCGCGGCAGGTGGGGGCTGAAACAGGGCGGCCAGCCCGGCCAGGCTCTGTTCGAACTGCACCGCCTCGCCGATATGCTGGGAGAGGAAATCCATAATACGCGGGTAATAGGCAATGGCCTCGTCGATGCGCGGATTGCTGCCCTTGCTGTAAGCGCCCACGCTGATCAGATCGCGGTTCTGTTCATAGGTGGAATAGAGCTGCTTGAGGCGCCGCGCCTGCTGCATATGCCCGGGCGAAACGATTTCGTTCATGACACGGCTGATGGAAGCCTCGATGTCGATGGCGGGATAGTGGCCCATCTCGGCGAGGCCGCGCGACAGCACGATGTGGCCGTCGAGGATGGCCCGAGCGGCATCGGCGATGGGGTCCTGCTGATCGTCCCCTTCGGTAAGCACGGTGTAGAAGGCGGTGATGGAGCCGCCGCCCTTGTCACCGTTGCCGGCCCGCTCCACCAGTTGCGGCAGCTTGGCGAATACCGAGGGTGGATAGCCCTTGGTAGCCGGCGGCTCACCGATGGCAAGGGCGATTTCGCGCTGCGCCTGGGCATAACGGGTGAGCGAATCCATCAACAGCAGCACCTGCAGGCCCTGGTCGCGGTAATATTCGGCGATGCTGGTGGCCAACATGGCGCCGTGCAAGCGCATCAACGGCGAGTTATCCGCTGGCGTGGCCACCACCACCGAGCGCGCCATGCCCTCCTCGCCGAGGATGTTCTCGATAAACTCTTTCACCTCACGACCGCGTTCGCCAACGATGCCGACGATAATGACGTCGGCGGTGGTGTACTTGGTCATCATGCCGAGCAGCACACTCTTGCCCACGCCACTGCCGGCGAACAGCCCCATGCGCTGGCCGCGGCCGACGGTGAGCATGGCGTTGATGGCGGCCACACCCACATCCAGGGGGGTGTCGATGGGATGCCGGGCCAGGGGATTGATAGGCCGACCGCTGAGGGGTACCCAGGTGTCGGGTTCCAGCGGCCCCTTGGCATCAAGGGGCCGGCCCGCGCCGTCCAGGATACGGCCCAGCAATGCCATACCGGCCGGTGCCTCGCACACCTTGTTGGTGGGAATCACCTTGGCATTGGGCACCAGGCCGCGAATGTCGCCGGTGGGCATGAGGTAGGTCTTGTCGCCGGCGAAGCCGACCACTTCGGCCTCCACCGGCTCCCCGGCGGGCGGCATCACCAGGCAACGGCCGCCCACCACCGCCTGGATGCCCACCGCCTCCAGGGTGAGGCCGACCATGCGCGTCAACTTGCCGGTCACGGTCAAGGGGACCTTGTTTTCCAGCGCTTTGCTGCGCCGGGCCAGGCGCGCTGGAATGTCGGCGAACGGCCGGAGAGTGCCGCCTTCTTGGTCAGTCATCGGCACGCTCGCTACCCAGGATCTCGGCGGCGATGGCGGCGATGCGGCTCTCGAAGTCGGCATCCACCGTGGCCGCATCGGTCTCGACCCGGCAGCTGCCCTGGGTCAGCACCGGGTCAGCGACGATTTCCCAGTTACGCTCGCCGCCACTGGCCGGGATGAGCTTGCGCACCCGCGTGGCGTCGTCCGGGCACAGATAGACACGAATATTCTGCGCCGCGGAGGGGATGATAGAGAGGGCCTCGCGCACCACCGCCACCACCTGACCCGGATCGGTTTTCAGCTCACGCCTGACAATCTGCTTGGCGATGGCGACGGCCAGCTTAACCAATTCACTCTCCAGCTGTTCGTCCAGTTGTTGTAGCGGCGTGCTCATGGCATTCAGCACCGCCGTCAGGGATTGAACCGTCTGTTCAGTTTGCTGCTGCGCGCCGGCCATGCCGTCCTTACGCCCCTGGTCAAAGCCTTCCTGATAAGCACGCTCCCTGAGCTTGTTAACCTTTTCCTCGACTGCCTTTTTTTCGCGCGGCGAGAGGCTGGTATCGTTATGGGTAATATGGTTTTCGGAGACGGCGCGGATTTCGGGCACGGCCCATACCTTGGCCTGCTCATCCTTGCCGATCAACTTAGACATATTCCTCGCCGCCCTTGCCGCCTATGGCCAGTTCGCCGGACTCCATCATGCGGCGGGCGATGGCAAGAATCTCTTTCTGCGCCGCTTCCACATCGGAGAGTTTGGCCGGCCCCCTCGCCTCCAGGTCGTCGCGCAGCATTTCGCTGGCACGCTTGGACATGTTCTTGAAGATCTTATCCTTGACCGTTTCGTCGGCGGCCTTGAGCGCCAGCACCAGGGTTTCGGAAGAGACCTCGCGCAATAGAGTCTGAACGCCGCGGTCATCGATGTCGGCGATGTTGTCAAAGACGAACATGAGGTCTTCGATGCTTTGACCCAGTTCCGCATCGGCTTCCTTGACCTCGTCCATGATCTCGGATTCAACCGAGCCATCCATGAAGTTGAGGATATTGGCGGCGGTCTTCATACCGCCGACGCTGGAGGATTGCACGGAGCTATTGCCGGTGAACTGTTTCTCCAGGATCAGATCCAGTTCCTGCAGGGCCGAGGGCTGAATACCCTCCAGCGAGGCGATACGCATGATGATGTCCGAACGGGTACGCTCGGGCAAAAGCGACAGAATGGCCGCGGCCTGGTCACCGTCGAGATAGGAAAGCACGATGGCGATGATCTGGGGATGTTCAGTGCGGATCAGTTCCGCCACCGCCTTGGGCTCCATCCATTTGAGCGACTCCAGGCCCTTGGATGAGTGGCCCAGGAGAATCCTGTCGATCACCTGGGTCGCCTTGTCTTCGCCCAGGGCCTGTACCAGAAGATTCTTGATGTAATCCTCGGAACCGCCCAGGGAGGCCTGCGCATCCACCTCATCGACGAAGCTGTTGATCACCTCAAACACGACCTCCTTGGAGACATTGGAGGTCTGTGCCATGGCCGCGCCCACCTTCTGCACCTCTTTCGGCCCCATGTGTTTGAGAATGGCCGCAGCATCGGTCTCACCCAGACTCATGAGCAGAATGGCGGCGCGCTCGGCGCCGCTCAGACCGGCCGCATCACGTCGCTTGTTGTTATCCGCCATCTTTATCCACCCACCCTCTTACCACCTGTGCCACACGTTGCGGCTCCTGCTGCGCGACGGTTCTGGCCGTCTCCAACGTTTTTTCGTAGGAGCGGGCATTGGTCAGCGCCGGCATGGCGTGACCGGGCCCTTCCAGGGCCATTTCATTTTCCGCTCGCGGCATGGACGTACGCGCGGCGGCACCCTTTTCGGCCAGACTCTTGAGCACCGGTTTCAGCACGCCGAAGACCAGGAACAATAC
>JASBUE010000123.1 GCA_030148045.1 Candidatus Tenderia sp. | reverse complement strand
AGACCGGTCTGCAGCGGCACTTGCACCGGGGCGAGGTCCATCATGGGCGGGGCCGCTTGTTCCACGGCGCGGCGTTCGCTGATCTGCAGCGCGGCGCCGCCGTCGCGCACGCGCCCGGTGGCGTCCAGCACCCGGCCCAGCAACTGCTTGCCCACCGGGGTGTCCACCTCGCGGCCGGTGGCCTCCACTTCGCTGCCGGCGCCCAGCTCGTCACTGTCGCCCAGCATCACCACGCCGATGTCCGCTTCGGTCAAGTTGATGGCGATACCGAGCACGCCGCCGGAAAAGCGCACCAGTTCTTCGGCGCCGAGGCCGGGCAACCCGGTGACGCGGGAGATGCCGCCGCCGATGTGGGTGACAGTGCCGGTTTCGCGTGCCTGAAACGGCGGCGCGCCGGGTTCAAGCGCCCGTTCCATGACGCTGTCGATGTCGTGTTGCAGCTCTTTCAGGATCGGCATGACGTTCAGCCCGCGCCGGTGGCGCCGTTGAGTGATTCGCTGATACGGTCTTCAAGGGCGTCCATGTATTGCACCACGCTCCAACCCAGTTTGCGTCCCTCAGTGGCCAGTTCGATGCCGCAGATCAGCTCGCCCGATTGTTCGAACTCCAGCGCCCGTTTAGCGCCCAATGCCTTGTGGACGGCTTGATCGATCTGTTTGCGGGTCCCGCCGTCGAGCTCAAAGCTGCTGCGGATGCGCAGTGCGTCGCTGCCATCGGCCAGGGCCTTGCGGGTCTCCTCATCCAGTTCATCCAGGCGTCGCAGAAACACGCGTATGATCTGCCGCTCCAGTTCGGCGTCGGCCAGGTCGGCCAGGACCCGGTCGGCGATGGCGGCGACGCTGTGGGCGCTGCGCCGTTTCAGGTCATCGATAAAGCTTTGCTGCTCCTGTTTCAGTTCTTCGCGCCATTGCCGCCGCAGTTCGTCGATCTCCCGGCGTGCATCGTCCAGCAGTTGCCGGCGCTGGCGTTCGGCATCGTCCTTGGCCTGTTGCAGAGTGGTGTCGCGCTGTTGCGCCAGCGCCTCGCTGCGCTGGCGGTACGCCTGTGCCTCGTCCTCGGCCGCCTGCTCACGCCGCTGCGCCTCCGACAGTCGGTCGCTGATGCGCTGTTCACGCCGGTCCATGGCGTTGATTACCGGCCGGTACAAAAAATGTTTCAGCAGCCAGACCAGGATCAGGAAATTGACGATCTGCGCCGTGACCGTGATCCAGTCGATAGTCATACTCAGCCCCCGGCGCCGATGACGTAATCCCAGAACGGATTGGCGAAGATCAGGATCATGGAGACCACAAAACAGTAGATGGCGGTGGACTCGATCATGGCAAGGCCGACGAACAGCGTGCGGGTGATGGTACCGGCTTCGTCCGGTTGTTGGGCGATGGCCGCCAGCGCCTGGGCCACGGCGCGGCCTTCACCCAGGGCCGGACCGACCGCGCCGATGGCGATGGTCAGGCCGGCACTTAATACCGACATCATGCCGATGAGCGAAATACTATCCATTTGGGTCTCCTTTCTGTGCTGGTCGGTTTTGCTTTTTTCCGGTGGCCTGGTGGGCCGAACTGGCCGAGGCGATGTAGACCATGGCCAGGATGGCGAAGATGTAGGCCTGGATGGCGCCGGTGATCAGTCCCAACAGCTGCATGACGATGGGGAAGAAAAACGGCGTCAGGCTGAGCAGGATGCCGGCGATCACCGTGCCGCTCATGATGTTGCCGTAGAGGCGCACCGCCAGGGCGAGGGTGCGCGACAGCTCGCCGATGATATTGAAGGGCAGAATCAGGGGGGTGGGCTTGACGTAGTGTTTCAGGTAACTGAGCAGCCCCTCGTGGGCGATGCCGTAGAGCGGTACCGCCACCAGCACGCAGATGGCCAGCGCCGTGGTGGTGGAGAGCGAGCCGGTGGGCGGGATGTAGCCGGGTACGACGGCCAGCAGGTTGCTGGTCAGGATGAACAGGAACAGGGTGCCGATGAAGGGCAGGTAGCGGCTGTAGTCCTGCTGCGCCACCTCGCGGATCTGGTCGCGCATGGCAGAGACGATGACCTCCAGCAGGTTCTGCCAGCGCGACATCTCGGTGCCGCTGGAGAGGCGGTGGCTGATCAGCCAGGAGGCCAGCGTCAGCAGCGCCATCACCAACCAGGTATAGAGGATAGTGGCGTTGAGGTTGAAGCCGCCCCAGGTCCAGAAGACGATGGTGTCCGGGCTGATCTCCATGTCAGTGTCCCTCCCTGACGGTCTGGTCTTTGCGCTCGATGATGCGCCGCGCCACCAGCCAGCGCGCCAGGGTGAAGCCTACCACGGCCGCCAGCGCATGGCGCCAGTCGCCCAGCTGCATGATGCCGAACAACACCGCCACCACCAGCGTGATGCGCAGCGCCATGCCGCCGACCATCCACAGGCCGGGGCGCCGCCGTGCCGGCAGCCGTTGCAGCGAGCGCCACAAGGCCAGCAGAAACAACAGTCCCAGGAGCACGCCGGCGGCGAGGGCGATGAGCAGTCCCAGCGTCAGCGCCATCATGATTTGTTTTCCTGTTGCGGCCATCGTTTCAGCATGGGGTTGAGGGCCAGCGGTGCCAGCAGGCAGGTCACCGCGTTCACCAAGACCATGCCGGCGTAGACCTGCGGTGGCACCACCTCGGGCCCCAGCTGCTGTCCCTGGTGCATGATGACCATGGCGATCTCGGCGCGCGGGATCATGCTGGCGCCGAGCAGCGCCGCGCCGCTGCCGCCGATGAGAAACAGCGAGGGCAGGCCGTCGCCGATGAGTTTGCCCAGCAGCGCGGCCACGGTAAGTGTGGCACCGATCAGCAGCGCCTGGGTGAGGGCGCCGGGGTCGATATTGAAACCGATGCCGATGAAAAAGAAGGGTGTGACGAAGGCGTACAGATCCTGGAAGGACTTTTCCGTTTTCACCGCCTCCGGGTCGCGGCTGAAGACCAGTCCGGCGAACAGGGCGCCGATGGCCAGGGAGAAGCCCAGCCAGCCGGCGATAGCGGCGATCAGGAAGCCGACGCCCACCACTACCAGCATGCGTTCAGGTGGCTGTCTGAGCCGTGCCGACAGGTGGGTCAGACGACGCTCGCCATAATGCGAAAAGAGTAGGCAGAAAAGGATAAACAGGGCAAACTTTACAACAAACGACCCTGCCGTCCCTCCCAGGGTCGGCCAGAACTCACCATCACCATTCAGCAAAACCGGTACCACCGCGAACAACAGCGCCATCAGGGCGATGCCGGAGATGTCGTCCAACTCGGCCACGTCTACCAGCAGTTCGCCGTTGTCCGAGTCGAGCGCCCCTTTGGCGTCCCAGGTGGCGACCGATACGCCGACGCTGGTGGCGGTGAGGGCGGTGGCGACCACCAGCGAAGGTACCAAGGCCAGGTTGAGCAGATAGAAGGCGGCGACAAAACCGATGCCGGCGGCAATGCAGACATCGCCGATCCAGATCACCGCGGCCTTGGGCAGTTTTTGCGCCAGCGCGCCGGGGTGGCTCTCCAGCCCCACCTTGAACAGCAGTGCGACCACGCCGAGGTTGGCCATGAAACGGAAGGCCGTCATCACCGGCTCGCTGAGAAACTGCCACTGGTTGTCGGCCAGGCGCAGCAGGATGCCGAGCAGCATGTAACCCACCAGCGCCGGCAGGCCCATGCGGGCGAACAGGGCGTTGATCAGCACCGCCGCCACCACCGCGGCGCCCACCAGCATGACCATCAGGGCATCGATCTGGGAGGGGTCACTCACGGCGGCTCTCCTGTTTGACCCAGTACCAGGCATTGAGACAGCCGACAATGACGCCGACGATAAGCAGGTTCAAGGTCCAGGAGGGCGCGCCGGGCCAGCTGCGATCCAACCACAGGCCGATGGCGATGCCGATGACGGTGGGGATGGCCACCGCCCAGCCCACCATGCCGAACATGCCGAACCAGAACCAGCCGCTTCGATCGCGATCGCGGCGGGCGCGCAGCTTGCGCCGGGCGCGCTTGCCCGCCTCGTCGCGCAAGCGTTGCTGGGGGTTGTCCTGTTTTGGATCAGGCACGGCTGATCTCCCGTAGCTCCATGAAACGTCTTACCGTGCCCGCCTCCAGCCGACCCAGGGCGGTGCGGGCGGCGCGTTCGTGTTCATCGAGGTCGACAAAATGCTCCTCGATGGCTTGCTCGAGGTTGTGCAGATCGGCGCCCTGGATGGCGTTCATGGTGGAGACCGAGACCTGTTCGCCGCATTTCACCAGTATGCCGTGGTCGATGGCGAAGAAGTGTTCATCGCCCGCGCTGTCGGTGTAGTAGAAAATGCCGGGCACCAGGGCGGCGACAAAGTCCACATGGCGCGGCAGCAGGCAGAAGGAGCCGTTGGCGGCCTCGGCCACCACCTTGTTGACCTCGCTGTTTACCAGTACCTCGGTGGGCAGTGACAGTTTCAGTCGCATCGTTCTATCCCGACTCCTGTTCCGGCGCACGCTCTTTGCGCGCCTCATCAACGGTGCCGATCATGTAGAGAGACTTTTCGTTGAGATCCTCGAATTCTCCCGCCAGGATGCGCTCACAGCCTTCAATGGTCTGTTCCAGCTCCACCGCCCGGCCCGCGTGGCCGGTGAACTGTTCGGTGGTGAAGAAGGGCTGGGTGAGAAAGCGCTCCAGCCGCCGCGCCTGGCTCACCGTGGCGCGGTCCTTGCGCGACAGCTACTCAATGCCGAGCATGGAGATGATGTCCTTCAGCTCCTCGTACTCCGCCAGGGTGCCGCGCACCGCCTGGGCCACCTGATAGTGGAGCTGACCGACCACGCCGGGGGTGAGCATCTTGGAGTCGGAGTTGAGCGGATCGATGGCGGGATAGAGCCCCTGGCTGGCACGCCTGCGCGACAGTACGATGGAGGCGGAGAGGTGGGCAAAGGTGTGGGTGGCGGAGGGGTCGGTGAGATCGTCGGCCGGCACGTAGACCGCCTGCACCGAGGTGATGGCGCCGCCGGCCGCGCTGCAGATGCGCTCCTCCAGCTCCGCCAACTCCGTGCCCAGGGTGGGCTGATAGCCGACGCGCGACGGCAGCCGTCCCATCAGCCCCGACACCTCCATGCCCGACTGCACGAAACGGAAGATGTTGTCGATCAGCAGCAGCACGTCGCGGCGCGCCGTGTCGCGGAAATATTCGGCGATGGTGAGCGTGGCGTGGCCGACGCGAAAGCGTGCCCCGGGCGGTTCGTTCATCTGACCGAAGACCATGATGGTGTTGTCGAGCACGCCCACCTGTTTCATCTCGCGGTACAGCTCCTCGGCCTCGCGGATGCGCTCGCCGATGCCACAGAACAGGCTGACGCCCTGGTAACGCCCGGCCATGTTGTTGATCATCTCGGTGATCAGCACCGTCTTGCCCACCCCGGCACCGCCGAACAGCCCGGCCTTGCCGCCCCGTTCCAGCGGCGCCAGCAGATCGATGGCCTTGATGCCGGTGGCGAAGATCTCGCGCCGGGTGGTGCGTTGTGCCATGGGCAGGGGCGGGCGGTGGATGGGGTCACGGCGTTCGGCCTCGATCTCGCCCTGGCGGTCGATAGGTTGGCCGAAGACGTTGAGCACTCGCCCCAACAGCCCTTCGCCCACCGGCATGGTGAGCATGGCGCCGCTGTCTTTCACCGTGTCGCCGCGGCGCAGTGTACGGGTGACCGTGAGGGCGATGCAGCGCACCGTATGCGGGTCGAGATGGCTTTGCACCTCCAGCACCACCTGGTCATTCTCGCCGGTATACAAGGCTTGGTTGCGATTCGGCAGCGGCGCTGCGAAGCGCACGTCCACCACGTTGCCGCGCACGGCGACGATTTGGCCGGGATGTTTGTTATGGTGTTGGCGCCGTTGCATCATTTCTTGTTTTCACTTCACGTTATGCGACACCTGAATTGTTTTGGCAAGCGCCAGTGATCGGCGGTTATCATTCCCGCTGCCATGTTTTGAAAGTATAGAAAAACATCAGCTGCAGTTCCTGCCAATCTTCGTGTTCCAACAGGGCGCACATGTCGCTGAAGCCACTGGCTTTGTCATCTGTCATGGCAGGATATCCTGGAACGGGAGGATCCCTGTTTTTCAGATAATAACCAGCCATGCCGCTCGCTGCATTGAGATTTTTCAATGTCGATCCAGTGAAACGAAAAGGAAGATATGAACATGCGTGGCAGTGCGTTTCACGGTTCACGTCCATGCCGTCGTGATTGATAAATTTCAATGCGGATTGGCATGTCACCACGCTAGTTTGTTTCCGAATTTGTCAATATCTGCCGAAGAACAGCCAATCTGGCGGGATGAAGCATGATGTCGAATATTCTGACCTTGTACAGTGAATACGGCCAATCGGTGTGGCTGGACTATCTCGATCGTGATTTGGTGACCGAAGGTGGCTTGCAGGCGTTGCGCGAAGCGGGTGTGCGTGGCGTGACCAGCAACCCCACCATTTTTCATAAGGCGATCACCGGCAGCAGCGATTACGATGACAGCATCCGTGACCTGATGCAGGCCGATCACGAGATCGATGAGCGCCGCATCTATGAATGGCTGATCGTGCAGGATGTGCAGATGGCGGCCGATGTGATGGAGCCGGTCTATCGCAGCAGCGAGGGCCGCGACGGTTTCGTCAGCCTGGAGGTGTCGCCCCATCTCGCCTATGACAGCGATGCCACCGTCGAGGCCGCCCGGCATCTGTGGCGCATGGTGGATCGTCCCAACCTGATGATAAAGGTGCCGGGCACGGTGCCGGGGCTGCTGGCCGTCGAAACCCTGATCGCCGAGGGTATCAATATCAATGTCACCCTGCTGTTTTCCGTGGCGCGCTATCAGGCGGTGATCGAGGCCTATCTGCGCGGTCTGCAACATAATCCGGATCCCGCCAGGCTGGCCTCGGTGACCTCCTTCTTCATCAGCCGCATCGATACCAGGGTGGACGCGGCGCTGGATGAGATCGGTAGCCCGCAGGCCCGTGCCCTGCAGGGCAAGATCGCCATCGCCAATGCCAAGCTGGCCTATCAATCCTTTAAGACCGCCTTCAATTCCGAGCGGGTGATGGAACAGCAGCGCCGCGGCGTCACCATGCAACGTCCGCTTTGGGCCAGCACCGGCACGAAGAATCCCGCTTATCGCGATGTGCTCTATGTCGAACAACTGATCGGCCCCCACACGGTCAATACCCTGCCCGCCGATACCCTCGACGCCTTCCAGGCCCACGGCGAATTGCGCGCCACCCTGGAGGAGGATGTGGACGAGGCCAGGCGCCGGCTGGATGAGCTGGATCGGCTCGGCATCAGCCTGGCCCGGATTACCCAGGAACTGGAACAGGAGGGGGTGGCCAAATTCGCCCACTCCTACGACGAGCTGTTGACTGCATTGCGGAAGAAACGTTTCGAATTGACGAAGGGATATGCCACCTGAAAGCTCCCGGTTGGCGGTTTTTCGCAGGGGGGATCAACGTTGTTCGGGAGAGTTCGATGAATGAACGAACACGGGTAAGCCGAGGCGATGGCTCGGCGTTATGACATCGCGATTATCGGCGCTGGCGCGGCAGGGCCGCCGGCCCTGAACGAGGTGCGCAAAGGGACGCAACAAGACAATCGCTGTGCGGGCGCCATAAGGATTTAAATCAGGTATCGATTATGGCCATTGTGGAACTACATCGATTAAAGCAGCTGCAGCGTTATACGTTGCTCGCCACCGATGGTGGAATCGGCAAAGTGGAAGAGATCTATTTCGATGATTCCAATTGGTGTGTCCGTTACCTGGTGGTGAATACCGGCGGCTGGCTCATGGGGCGGCGGGTGCTCATTTCACCCGTGGCCGTCGGTGAAATCGATGAGCAGGAGGGGAGTCTTTATATCGAACTCAGCCGGGATCAGATAGAAAACAGTCCGCCCCTTACCAGCGACCAGCCGGTTTCGCGTCGATACGAGCAGGAATATCTGCGTTATTACGGTTGGCCGCCGTACTGGCAATCCGATCCCTTTTCGGCTGCCGGGCCGTCGTTCGATCCGCACCGGCCAGTACTGCCGGTGAATGACGCCCGGCGTGACGAGAAGCGTGACAACCACCTGCGCAGCTCGGCCCAGATAAGTGGTTACCGCATCGATGCGCAGGACGGCGAGATCGGTCATGTGGGGGATTTTGTCATCGACGAGCAGTATTGGAAAATCCGCTATCTCGAGATCGATACCCGTAATTGGTGGCCGGGTAAGCATGTGCTGCTGAATCCCGCCTGGATCGAACGGGTGGACTGGCTGGAAAAGACGGTCGGGGTGGAGCTGTCCAAGGAGGACATCCTCACCGCCCCTGCCTATGATCCCAAGGCGGTGATCAGCCGTGATTACGAAATAAAGCTGCTGGAGCATTACGCCCGGCGTAAATACTGGGAGTGACGGCGCCTGCGGGGATTCGATGAGCCGAAGTGGCGCGGCAGGAGAGGCCGGTGGAGGCCGTTTGCCTTGACAAACCACGGCGTTGCCGCAACACTCTCTATTCCGGCGCGACAATTAAATTAGGACGACATTGCCAGGCTTGTCTTTAGCCACCATCAGGGAGGAATGGTTAATGATCGACAGCGCGATTAGTCATATTGCCTCCGAACTCAATCGGCACCTCAAAAGCAATTTTGATCTGAACGAGGATGTGGTGGTGGTCTCCAACATAGTGGGGCAGGACGGCAGTGTCGCCGCCCACATCAACAACAAGATTGTCGTCTCGCTGGTCAATATCGAGAAGGACAGCGTTCCGTTCCAGCAACAGAACTTCACCGGCGCCAAGCGCGGTATTGTCACCGCACCGCCTCTCTATTTTAATCTGTACCTCATGTTCGCCAGTTATTTCAGCGGCAACAATTACCAGAAAGGGCTGAAACTTATTTCCAGCACCATCGGCTATTTCCATGAACAGGCGGTCTTTGATCAGAAGAACAGTCCGGGATTAGACAATAAAATCAACAAGCTGATCCTGGATGTCGAGAACCTGGATATGCAGAACCTCAGCAGTCTGTGGGGCATTCTCAGCGGCAAATACCTGCCCTCCGTACTGTACAGGGTCAGAATGGTGACCTACGATTCCGATGCGGTGAAGAAGCAGGCGCCTGCCTTGAGGCAGCCGGAACCGAGCCTGAGTCACTGACGCCGGTTCTTTGTCAGGGGTGCCCACCGTCCATTAATCGATATCTCCGTGGTGCACGGTTTTTTAGACTCCCCGATAGATCCGTAACCCCCTCGCCTTTAGGCGACGGATATTCACACTGAGGTCATTAGCAGGGGGGTTTTTGCCAGACTTCTAAACGGAAGGTCCCCCCTCCCGTCGAGCACCCTAATAAAACGATGTGACGTAGAGGTTACCCCTGTGTTGTGATTACTTGACACGGGTCGAAACAGGTTCCGCCGCACGATGTTGGGGTGCTGCTTGTTTAGTGTGGTCGCCACACCGCGATATGTGTGGCAGGTAACTTTTCAGTCTTCTACTAAACGCGCCAATCATCTTTGCCCTGACCCGGGAAAAGTATTTTCTAATGGCCGTTCTTCAGGTGGATTTGACGCCTCAAAACCATGGTTGCTCAACACCCAGGTGGCGCGCGCCGAGGAGCCGGTGGAGATCCTGCGCACCCTGCACAGCTTCGATCCCTGTCTGGCCTGTTCGACCCATGTCATAAGTGAAGACGGGGAAGAGTTGACCACGGTCAAGGTTCGCTAACAGAAGGGAAGACCATGTCCGAAGAAAAGACCGATTTTCCCTACAGCCAGGCATCGGTCTACGTCTACGAGGCACCGCTGCGGCTATTTCATCGGCTCGCCCCTGCCAACCATGCCGAGGGAGGTCGGTGATAACTTTCTCATGGGCTATATCCGTTTCGTGCATTTTGCCTCGGGTTATGTGCTGGCCGTCGGTCTGCTGTTTCGCATCTACTGGGCCTTTGTCTGCAACCACCATGCGCGGCAGCTATTCCCGCCGCCGATCTTTGACAAGGCGTTCTGGAGCGGTGTGATCCATGAGGTCAGGTGGTACGCCTTTCTCGCCAAGGCGCTGCGCAAATACATCGGCCACAACCCCCTGGCCATGCACATCATGCTGCTGTGGGGAACCCTATTCATGATCGTTACCGGTTTTGCGCTCTATGGCGAGGGCACGGGCATGGGCTCCTGGGCCTATGTCCTGTTCAGCAGTTGGGTGATCCCCCTGTTCGGTCAGAGCCAGGACGTGCACACCTGGCATCACTTGGTGATGTGGGTGATCATCTGTTTCGTCATCGTGCACATCTATGCCGCCGTTCGCGAAGACATCATGTCGCGCCAAAGCCTGATCAGCACCATGGTCAGCGGCTGGCGCATGTTCAAGGATAAGGGCAAGCCCGAGGATGCCCACTGACTTTACCTCGCCCCCCTGCTAACCAAGCAGGATCAGGCGCGGCAACCGCGCCTTTTTTATCTTTGGGGCAGCGGGAAGCGACTAAACGCAGGCCTGGCTTTATATGAAATGTTACTAACCGGTATTGCTGTTTATGTGTAATAATAATTTCCATCTTATTCATTCTGGTTCAAAGAAGGTGTTTTAAACTTATTTAAAATCACATGCTTGCATAATTTTTTCCGTGTGGCCCGTAAGTTGCTCTATAGCCTACAAGGAACGAACATCGTGGGAGAGGCGCATGGCAGTACAACCGTCGGTCTTGATTCTGGGTATCGGCAACGTCCTGTGGGCCGACGAAGGCTTCGGGGTGCGCGCCGTCCAGACCCTGGCTGGCCGGTATGATTTTCCCGATCAGGTTACGCTCGTGGACGGTGGTAACCAGGGCCTGAACCTGCTGCAGTATGTGCAGGCGGCCGAGGTGCTGATCGTCTTCGATGCGGTGGACTACGGTCTGTCGCCCGGCATCTTGAAATTGATCGAGGGCCAGGCCGTGCCCAGCTATCTCGGCGCCAAGAAGATGAGCCTGTACCAGACCGGCTTCCAGGAAGTACTGGCCACGGCGGAGATGCTTGGCGACGCCCCTGGGCAGCTCATGCTCATCGGCGTACAGCCGCAGGAGCTGGAGGACTACGGTGGCAGCCTGCGCGATCCGGTGCGGCGCCAGATCGAGCCCGACAGAGCGCTGGCCCTGCAGGCCCTGGCCAAACTCGGCATTACCCCCACGCCCAAACATTCCGATCAAGCGGCTGCCGCCCAGGCCCTGGACTTGGCCCGCTATGAGGCGGAACGTCCCGCCCCGGATCAGGCCCTGCGCCAGGGCGATGCCCGCGTGTTGTTGTCGGACGCCTACGTCATCGCGCCCCAGCCCGGGCTGGAAGATGCGGTCAGCGTCGACGTGGATCACCGGGGCAAGTACTGATGTGTATGGGCATCCCCATGCAGGTCATCGACACCGGTCCGGGCTATGCGCTGTGTCGCGACCGCGACGGCAGCCAACACTGCGTCGACACCCAGTTGGTGGGGCAACAGCCGCCGGGCGCTTGGTTGCTGATCTTTCTCGGTGCCGCCCGCGAGGTGTTGGACGATGTGGCGGCGCAGCGGATCGGTGACGCCCTGGAGGCCCTCGGTCGGGTGATGCAAGACGACACCGGCGTGGACCATCTGTTTGCAGACCTGACGGACCCAGGCCGAGCCACATGCCTTGCCCGGCTTTCCCATCCCCATAATCAACGCCACTAGTAGCTGCAGCCTGCAGTGAGGAGGACTCATGGCTAACTACAGCGAACACGTTTTGAACGGTCCCGGCAGTCAGCTTGTCGAGGCCGAGGCGACCGCTGGGCTGACAGCGAGCAAGACCCTGTTGGAGCGGTGGTTGGATTGTCTGCGTAATTATCTGGACAGCGAGACCTTGAGTTTTTCATTGGCCAGGCCTGATGAGGTCAACCGTATCCTCAACAGCCTGGCAGTGACTGAGGTGCCGGACGTGGCCTGCGCCTGGACGAGATCCTGGCGATCAAGCGTGGTTGAGGAACACTTTTTTAGCGGCAGCTATGGCGGTGACGTTACCAGCCTGGCGTCCCGGTCACGTTTGGAGTACAAGATTTGCTGGTATCTCTACAATCCGGCGCGCGGGGATGGCCATTGGCAAATTGCGCCGGGAGCCCAGTGTGCCGAGCTGTCTGAGCACTGGATCTGTCCCAACTGCGATGGCGCCAAACGCGGGTCTTTGTTGCTGGATGAGGAAGGGTAATGGACAGGGCGGCCGAACTCAGTCAGCGCCTCGAACAGGTCTTTGGCCAGATTCATACGAGGCGTATGCGTGACGTGCCGGTGCTTAATCCCGCCCTGCGGGTGGCGGCGGTGGGGTTTCACACCTGGCAGGATCAATGGTTAGGCGTTATGGTCACGCCTTGGTTCATGAACCTGATGTTGCTCCCCGAGGCGCAGGAATGGGCCGGGCTGGCAGCGGGCAGTAAACTGATCCACACCTTTCCCTCCGGCGATTATGAATTCGTGGTCGGCTTCGAGCCGGCCATCGGCATGTATCAAAGCTGTTCGCTGTTCTCGCCCATGTTTCAGTTCGAGCATCATGATGCGGCGGTAGCGACGGCACGTGCCTGTCTGGATGCGGTGATGCGGGTTGAGAGCCATGAAGCATTGGGCAGCGAACCTCAACCCGAGGATGACACGCGCGGTCTCGACATCGAAACACCTATCAGTCGGCGTGACTTCCTGCGTGGCGGCTTTTTGCGCTCCCAACGTCAGGGGGGGCAACGTGACACTTGAAGGCGGGCTTAACATCGACTTATATCCCGCGCCGGGCGCGTGCGCTAGGTGGCCATGCGTTCTACCTGACCGCTTCAAGTATAACACGTATTGCGTGGCAAGTCAGCGGAGACGGCTTGTCGGTGTTGCCGCTGATGTACAACGTCTGCGCCCACGCCCTGGTCATCCTTTCAAAACGGGAGAACCTGGTGGGGTTCGACACCGCCATCGAGTCCGACTCCGCGGCCTTGAACGGTCTGGTAGCCGACATGGTGTACGCTGTGCTCCATATGCATTGTCTGCGCGATCCCCCCGCGCTGGTCTGGCCGCCACCCTCAATGAATTAGGGCCTGTTAACACTACTTTCAAAGCAGCGTTGCTGTCCCAAATCGGGCCAGGCAATACTCACATAGCACAAGGGCGCGAGGAGTGTAGTTTGGTTATTCCAAATGAGCGAGAGCCTGCCCCGCGAGCGGGGCGAGTGCTTTGGGTACGCGCAACGCCGCATGGCCCGATTTGGGGCGCAACCCGGCGGGACGGGGCCCATTTTTCCCCGGGACGGCGTTGCATTTCGCTCATGTACCGCAAGTATACTGCCGCTCAATGCGCCTTGTCCCGTGAAACATGGGCCGCCGGCGCTGCTTTGAAAGTAGTGTTAACAGGCCCTAGGCAGTCCGGTGTGGGCTGCAATTATGAGAACGCCGTTCCTGTATGCCTGCAAATGGCGGCGGTCCGTGAATTGCTCGGCCTGGATCCCCTTTATATCGCCAATGAGGGTAAACTGATTGCTATCTGCGCCGTCACGGACGCCGAGAATCCGCTGGCGGTGATGCGCGTTCATTCCCTGGGGCAGAGCGCCGCTATCATCGGCGAGGTGATTGCCGATGATCACCAGCTGGTGCAGATGGAAACTGCCTTCGGCGGCTAGCGCGTTGTCGATTGGCTGTCCGGCGAGCAACTGCCGAGGATTTGCTGAGGTGGCTTGAGCATGAGCACACAACCGACCATACTGATGGTAGACGACGAGGTGCGCGGCCTGGAATCCCTGGTGCGCATCCGGGAAGACGATTTTGATGTCAGAACCGTTACTGACACGCGCGGTGGAAAAGATCCTCGCCAGCGACTGGGTGCAGATTATTCTCTGCGATCGGCGCATGTCCGAGACCACCGGGGTGGAGTTCCTCAAGCAGGTGCGCGACAAGTGGCCCGAGGTGATTCGCGTGATCATCTCTGGTTACGCCGATTCGGAAGACATCATCAGCGCCATCAACGATGGAGGGGGGAGCAG
>JASBUE010000310.1 GCA_030148045.1 Candidatus Tenderia sp. | reverse complement strand
GCGAGCAGATTGGTCTGCTCGGCGATGCCGCGGATGACATCCAGCACGGCGCCGATATTCTCGCTGTCGTCACTCAATTGGTTGACGGCCGTCGCCCCCTCTTCCACGTCACCGGCCAGTCGCTGGATGGTGTCGACGGCTTCATTGATCACCGTATTGCCCTGTTGCGCCGCGTCGTTGGCCTCGGCCGCCACGCCGGCGGCGTGCTCGGTGTTGCGGGCCACCTCGGTGACGGTCGCGGCCATTTCGTTGCTGGCGCTGGCCACTTGAATCGTGTCGGCACGCTGACGCTCCATACTCTCCCGACCGATCCGGGCCAGCGGTGCGATCTTGTCCGCAGCCACCCCCACCTGCCCGGCATAGCCCTGCAATTCCCCGATAATACCCTGCAATTTCTCCATGAAGGTGTTGAAATAGGTCACCAACTGGCCCAGCTCATCTTGGCTTTGGGCCTTGAGACGCTGGGTCAGATCACCGCCACCGCCTGCGATCTCCTTCAGGCCGGCGGACACACCCGTGATGCTGCGCATAATCCCCGCAGCCACTACGAAGGCGGTGGCTGCGAGCACCACGACGAGCACGATACCGATGAAAACGCCGCTGTTGATGCCGAATTGCGCCGCCTCGTTCGCCCTATCCACGGCCTGGTTAAAGGCCCCGCGGCGGTCGTCCCGAAAGCGGGTCAGCGACTCGGAGAAGGCCTGGAGCTCGGCCTGCATGGCTTGGACACGGGCCTGGATCCGGCCGGGCTCGATGGCGCCGTTGAGCAGGTCCAGCGTCATCGCCTTGGCCAGGGTGAAGTAGCCGGACAGCCCCTGCTGCAATCCTTCTATGCTGGCGGCCTGACCGGGGTCAAGTTCGGCGATTTCGTTGAAGGCGGCCGCCATGGCTTCGGCCGTCGCCACCGCCTCATCCACCATCTCCTCTTCCTCGGTGGCGACCGCCTGATTCAACAGATTGGCGATCTTCTTCAACCGCGCCAGGTTCTGCTCGCTGCGCTCCAGCGCGGGAAACACCATGTTACGCATGTGCTCCAATCGTTCGGCGTTGGCACTGGCCACCGAGAAGTTGACAGCGAAATAGGCGCCGAAGCCGACAAGCGCCACGACGGCGATGGAAAGGATCTTGTAACGGATGGAAAGTACGCTGAAAAATCGCATGACAGGGAACTCCTAGAACGACCCTAAGGGGCGCGAAACAACACCTTCACCGAGTCATCAACACTCGCCGCGTCCACATATCCCACGGCGTCGGCGTGGCCGGCCACATAGGCCTTTACCTCGGTGTCGCTGGCCAGCTCCTTGGGCGGCACGGCCTTGCCGGAGAAGATCATCTTCGACCAGTAGGCCTTGTATTTACTCAATTCCTTATCGGTCACCTTTTCGGTAAATTCCGCCTTGGTGGCGCTGCTATCCGCCTGTCCTATCAGGGCGACGGAGTCCATGCCCGGCAGGGAGGTGATCTTGCCCAGAAACAGCTTCTTGGCCGTCGCGGCATCCAGCTCGGCGGCGCCCGAGGCGGGATGGGCGATAATGACGACCTCGGCCAGGGCCGCGCTGCCGCCAAAGCCGGTGGCAAGCAGCACAAGGGCGCCGGCGATCAAAGCTCTGCTGTTCTTTCTCATTTTCATGACACGTCTCCTCTAGAACACCATATCCAAACTGAAGCCGGTCATATTGACCGTAGCGGGGGGCGTGCTGCTCTGCGGAAACAGGCCGACCCCCTTGTCGGTCTTGATCTGACTCTGTTCAAACTTGAAGGCGACACCGGGCGCGAAATCCCAGCGCAACCCCAAGGTGGCGGTGGTCTGCTCGTCATCGACATTCCCTTGCTCGAAGCTCTGGTAGGTGAAGTGCGGCAGCAAACTGCCGATGTGGTAGCCCACGGTGGTGTACCAGCTGGTGGCCTCCATAGCGGTGAGATCGCCCATGGTGATGTCACCGCGCTCGGCATAGAGGACGACATCGTTCCAGTCCGCCTTGACGCCATACAGGGTGCCCTTGTGCTTCACGCCCTCCATGCCCATGGGGTCGGCGCCGGTGATGCGCATGGTGCCGCTGTAATTGGAAACCTGGAACTGCACCGTGTCGTCCCAGTCGGCGCGCAGGGTGAGACCGCCGAGTTCGCGCACGCTCGACCCTTCCAGGGCGACTTCACCGCCGAACAGGTCGGCCTCCAGCGACCAGTCGCCGGCGCCGTGCCGGCCCAGCAGGCTGAGGCCGGTAAAGCTCTCGCGCGTCATTTGGGGGCCGTTGGGCGCGCCCAGTTCGGAGTAGATGACGGCGGGCGCCGTGATCCAGGGCAGGGCATACCCCACATCCACATATTCGTTGACCAGGCCGACCGGGAACTTGATCTTGCCGGCGCGCAGATCCAGCTGGTCCGTCAGCGAGAGAACACCGAAGGCCCAATTGACGTGCACGGCAAATTCTTCATCCTTGACCCCAAACAGCTGGCCGGCGAAGCGAAAACGTTCGTTGATCTCGGCGTTGACATTCAATCCCATACGGGTGCCGGAGAAACTGCCCTGGTCATCGACCCCCACGTTCTTCGCCCCGTTGAAAGCTTCGGTGGCATTGCTTCTTTGATAGACAGAGCTGGCGAAACCCTTGAGGGTGACGGTATCCGTCCAGCTGGCGGCCCCGACCTGCCCCGCCATCGTGGCACACCCTAGCATCAGCGCCATCGATATCTTGTTGCGATTCATAGAAATTCTCCTTAAGTTATTATCCACCGGCCGAAGCGATCCCGCTCAGCGCCCCTTGCCTTACGATTGGATTACAGGTCCTATCGGCACGCAGGGGAGAGGCTTTAGCTAAAGGCAGAATTTCTTTAGGACAACTCTAAAAATCCACAGAAACCGCGCTTGCGGCGCGCGCTTTTAATGATATAACCGTTGGGCGTAGGCCGCCTGGGCAAAGAGCGAATAGGCCAGCGCCTTTTCCACCAATGACGGATGGGGATCAAACGCCTCGATGAGCTGGTGATCACGGTAGTGATACAACTTGGGCGGTCTCTCCTGCTGCAGCAGCACCACCTCGTCGCCCTCCATATAGCCCTGCACCTGGTCGAACTGCATGATGGCGCGCCCGGGCCGGTTGCGGTTTTGCGCCAGGGTAAGGTCGCGGCCCACCATGGGATGTTCGCCGGAAACACCGGCCAGCGACAGCAGCGTCGGTCCTATGTCGATCTGACTGGCCAGGGTGGTCACCACCTCCGGCTCTTTCACCGGCCCACCCAGGATCAGGCCCGGGATGTGAAAGCGCTCCACCGGCAACAGTGACGAACCGTAGACCCGCGAGTTGTGATCGGCGATGACCAGAAACAGGGTGTTGTCCCAGTAGTCCGATTGTTTGGCCTGCTCGATAAAACGGCCGATGGCATAGTCGGCATACTTCACCGCGTTGTTGACGGTGTGCTTTTCCTGGTCATACAGTTCGATGCGGCCGTCCGGAAACTCGAAGGGCGAATGGTTGGATGAGCTGAACACCAGGGCAAAGAACGGCTGGTCGCCGTAACCGCTGAACTTGCGGTCGGCCATCGCGAACAGGTCTTCATCCGCTACGCCCCAGGTGGCCCGGTAGGCGCTTTCCGGATAGTCGTCCTGATCGATCACATAGTTGAACCCGTTGCCCATAAAAAAGCTGCGCATGTTGTCGAAGTGGGATTCGCCGCCGTAGATGAACCCCGTGTCGTATCCCTGGTCACGAAAAAGCTGCGCCAGGGTGAAAAAGCCATGCTGCGACTTGTTGAGCTTGACCACGCTGCGCGCCGGTGTGGGCAGGAAACCGCTCACCACCGCCTCGATGCCGCGCACCGAACGGGTACCGGTGGCATAGAGATTCTCGAACCAGATACCCTCCTTGGCCAGGGCGTCGAGATTGGGCGTCAGGGGCAGACCGCCCAGCCTGCCGACGAACTCCGCCCCCAGGCTCTCCTCCAACACGATCACCACATTGTAAGGACGCTTGCGGGGCTGGCTGCTGCGCTGCAGATGGTGCGAGGGCAGTTTGGGATCGTTGAAGGCGGCCGGCTCCACGCCCGTCTCGTCGCGGATGATACTGACCACCCGTTCGAAGGGCATCTCGCCGTAGGGCACACCGCCCGCCTCGTCCTGCCCGGAAAGATAAACGGCATACAGCAGGGTATAGGCCGAGCTGAGCGCCAGTTCATTCACCAGGTGATCGCTGGTCAGGGCCACGGTACTGGGATTGACGGGGCGGTGGTCCAGGGTGGAGCGGGCCGCCATGGCGAAGGAAACGAACAGCAGCGGCGCCAGCAGCAGTGCGGGCAACCACTTGACCGGCCGTTCCAGCACCACCAGGCGCCGGCTGAGGCGGTAAAAGAGATAACTCACCAGCGGCACGAAAATCCCCGCCAGCAGTAACTGCAGCGGATACTCGGCCAGCAGGGTCGCGCCCACCTCGCGGTAGTGCTTGAGGTATTCGACAAAAATATAATTGGGGCGCGAATCGTACTGGTTGATGAAGGACGGGGTGGAAAACTCCATGAAGGCGATAAACACGAACCACACCGCCATGTAGATCAGCAGGAATCCGCGCCAGACACGGAAGGCCCCGAGATGGGTGGCGAACAGCGGGGTCAGCGTGGCGGGCACGATCATGGCCATGGCCAGCAACACCACATCGAAACGCAGCCCCTGGACGAAGATAAAGCCGTACTGGCCGGCCGCCTCCACCCGCTCGAACTGCCAGACGAAAAAGCCGAGCCGGCTCAGGGTCAGAAACAGCACGATCAAGCCCAGGGGGACCAAAATCAGCAACAGGGGTTTAATAAAGTTATCACGCCAAGTCATGGCGACAAGCCTCTCTTTTAAAGAACCGTGCATAACCTTTCAACGCTACGAGATCAAACTTAAATGAAGATGAATAAGTCGGCACACAAAATAACACAACACGCTGGCGCCTGAATCCGGAAACAAAAAAAGACTGACCCTGCGTTTATGCGGTTTTGCCGAACAACAGGTCCCGGATGCCGTGCCCCAGTCGCCGGCCGCGGCGCTCGAACTTGGTCTCGGGACGATAGTCCGGCTTTTCTGAATAATTGCCCGCCCCGGCCAGGTTCTCGAAGCCTTCGGCGGCGGACATGATCTCCATCATCCATTCGGCGTAAGCTTCCCAGTCAGTGGCCAGGTGGAAGACGCCGCCCGGCTTGAGCTTGGCGCGGATCAGCTGAACGAACGCCGACCGCACGATGCGGCGCTTGTGATGACGCTTCTTGTGCCAGGGATCGGGGAAGAACAGCAGCACCCGGTCCAGAGAATTATCCGGGATCTGCTTTTGCAGGATCTCCACCGCATCATGACAAAAGACACGCACATTGTCACAGCCCTGCTCTTCCAGCCTGGCCAGCAGCCTCCCCACACCGGGCCGGTGCAACTCGATACCGAGATAATCCTGTTCCGGATGGTTGAGCGCCATCTCAGCCAGGGCGTCTCCCATGCCGAAACCGATTTCCAGCACCTTGGGTGCCGAACGGCCAAACACCGCATCCAGGTCGAGCAGTTCTTCACCTGGCTTCAGGCCATATTTGGGCCACAACTCCGCCAGCGCCCGCTCCTGGCTGGCGGTCATGCGGCCCTGGCGGCGCACGAAGCTGCGGATGGAGCGATATTTTACTTCATATTCGATATCGGACACGGCGAACTCCCGCCCGCTGTTTCACGGGCGGGCACCAAAACTAGAGCGGACTAAAAGAAGGCGCCTTCAATGGGCGACGAAGCACTGGCATAGCGCTTGGCCGGCATGCGCCCGGCCAGATAGGCCTCGCGGCCGGCCTCGACGGCCTTCTTCATGGCGGCGGCCATCAGCACCGGGTTCTTGGCCGCGGCGATGGCGGTGTTCATCAGCACCCCGTCGCAGCCCAGCTCCATGGCCACGGCGGCGTCGGAGGCGGTGCCCACCCCGGCATCCACCAGCACCGGCACGCTCAACTCTTCGACGATGAAGCGAATATTGTAGGGATTGCGGATGCCCAGGCCGGAACCGATGGGCGCCCCCAGCGGCATGACGGCAACACAGCCCATGGCCTCCAGCTCCTTGGCCACGATCAGGTCGTCGCTGCTGTAGACAATCACATTGAAACCGTCCTTGATCAGGGTTTCGGCCGCCTTGAGGGTCTCCATCACGTTGGGAAACAGGGTCTTCTCGTCGCCCAATACCTCAAGCTTGACCAGGTCATGGCCGTCAAGCAGTTCACGCGCCAGACGACAGGTGCGCACTGCGTCGGCGGCAGAGTAACAACCGGCAGTGTTGGGCAGGATGGTGTATTTCTCCGGCGACAACGCGTCGAGCAGGTTGGGCTCGTCCGGGTTCTGGCCGATGTTGGTGCGGCGCACCGCCACGGTGATGATCTCGGCGCCGGCGGCCTCGGTGGCCCGGCGGGTCTCTTCCAGGTCCTTGTATTTGCCCGAGCCCACCAGCAGGCGGGAGTGGTATTCGACGCCGGCGATGACCAGGGGATCATGCGCGGGTGTTTGAGCTGTATCCGACATATGCATTCCTGTTTGCAGGGGTGGTTCGAAAAAAGGTCGATTATAACGCGTTCGGGGAACAGGCTCTAACAGCCATGAGCATGGCTCTCTCGATCACCCTCACCCCTACCTTTTATGCCCTGTGGGTGCTCCCTGAGGGAGAGGGGGGACAGGGGGTCGCTGCGCGACAGCTGTTCTATTACCCGCCACCGATGGCATGGACGATCTCGATCCGGTCGCCCGCCTCCAGTCGGTGGCTGGCATGGCTGCTGCGCGGCACGATCTCCAGATTCACTTCCACCGCCAGGCGGCGGGCGCTCAGCCCCATCGCCTCGATCAGCTGCGCCACCGAATAGGGCTCGGCGACCTGTCGCGACTCTCCGTTAACGATGATTTCCATAATTTCGCTGCATTTCACTGGTGATCAACTTCGGGAGCGCAATTTTACTACAGAACTCAATTGGGTTGAGGCGGAGTTCACTTCGAGGCGCTGAACGACGCTTTGTCAGGGATTGAATGAGTAAGGTACAATATGCGCGGTCCGCGCGGGTGTAGTTCAATGGTAGAACAGGAGCTTCCCAAGCTTCTAACGTGGGTTCGATTCCCATCACCCGCTCCAACTCAGCCTTACACGCCACAAACATAACCACAGCCGCCGTTGAAATTTCCATTGGGGCGGCGACGCTTAATCATGCCAAGCGGGAGCCGGCGGAGTTGAGAGCCGCTCGTGCGGGATGGGGAATTACTGGCCGATAAAACCAAGCATATAGAGCATCAGCATCACGGTGGCGGTTCCTGCCACCAGCATGATACCGAGCACCATCATTGCCATTGCTGCGCGCATCTTATTCGTCTTCCGGAATCGCTGCCTGAGTCGGCCCACCATGATACATCAATTGCACGGGCTTGTTACAGGCCGGACAGTAGGTCCATTTCGGCAATTTATCTGCGGGATCCAATTCGATATCGACAGTTTGCTCGCATTCCGGGCAGATGCCATGGGCCTTCTCCGCCACGGTGTCGACCCGGTACCTCATGAAGGCCATGATCGGCCCGCCGATTCCGAACAATGGCACCAGAAAAAAATGGACGATGGGAATGAAAGCCGTCACCAGGGCCAGCAGCCAGGCGACGGCCAGCACCTTGCCGGCACGCGCCATGCGCTCACCCGGCGTAAAGCTGCGCGTATACAGTTCGCCGACGCTGGCGGACGATTCGTTTCCCTTGATGGTGATGGGTTCGACCCGGCTGTCCGACATCCCTCCCTCCCAGAACTTGTGTTGCAAGGGTAACATACGAGCCCGATAAGATTTACCCTATACTCCCCATGAATTCATAACAAGGATAGCCGGGCATGGCCAGACTCTTGAAGATCATCGGCATTACATTGGGCACGATCATCGTTCTGATGGTGGCGACGATCATCTTCATCGTCGCGTTTTTCGATCCCAACGCCTACAAGCCCCAGATCAGCGCCGCGGTGCGGGACGTCACCGGCCGGGAGCTGGCCATCGAAGGTGACATCGAGTTGTCGCTGTTTCCCTGGATCGGCATGGAGCTGGGCGAAGTGCGCCTCAGCAACGCCGCCGGTTTCGGCGACACCCCCTTCGCCCGCATCGACGGCGCCGAAGTCAAGCTGCGCCTGCTGCCACTGCTGAGACAGCAGGTGGAGACCAAGGCCGTCGTACTGCGCGGCCTGCGATTAAACCTGGAGGTGGATGAAGGTGGCAAAACCAACTGGGAAGACCTGGGCCAATCCGGCGCCGACACCACCGGCCGGATCCCGCCCGCCACACCTCAAGAACCGGCTCCGTCCCAGCCCCGCGTGAGCCTGGCCGCCCTGGCCATCGGCGGCGTCGAAATCAGCGACGCCCGCGTCAATTACGATGACCGCGCAACAGAGGCGCATTACAGCGTCGAGCAGCTGAACCTGGTCACCGGCTCCGTCACGCTCGACAAGCCGGTGGATGTCTCGCTCAACAGCCGCTTCAGCAGCAACCGGACGCCGCTTAAGGGCAAACTCGACCTGAAGACCCGCATCGGTTTCGACCTGGCGGCGAAACAATACCGGCTCGACGACCTAGTGCTGGAAACCACCCTGGAAGGCAGCGACCTGCCCAATGGCAGCCTGCAGGCCAGGCTTGCCGCCGACGTCACCGCCGATCTGGAACGGCAGACCGCCTCGCTCTCAAACCTGACAGTCAACGCCTACGAATTGGCCGCCAGCGGCCGCCTCGATGCCGACCGCATTCTGGCCGCCCCGACATTTAAAGGCTAACTGGCCGTTGCCCCATTCAATGCCCGCCAGCTGTTGCAGAAGCTGGACCAGGCGGCGCCCGGAACGGCCGACCCCGAGGTCCTGAAAAAGGTCGCCGCGGATCTTCGTTTCAGCGGCACGCCCACGGCCGTCAACATCAAACCGCTCCAGCTGCAGCTGGACGATACCAGGCTGGACGGCGAGGTCGATGTCATCCTGCCCGCCGGCAAAGCGCTGCCGGCCGTACGTTACACCCTGCGCATCGACGCCATCGATGCCGACCGCTACCTGCCACCGGCCAGCGAAGAAAGGATCAAGGTCGCACCGCCCAGCGCCGGCGCCGCCGCGGCCGGCGCCCTGCCGCTGGAGCTGCTGCGCGATCTCGACATCGAGGGCCGACTGGACCTGGACAATTTAAAGATCTCCGGCCTGCGCATCAGCGAGATCAAGACCCGGCTGAAGGCACGGGATGGCGTAATCAAGCTGCAACCCGAGGCTCGGCTCTATCAAGGCAATTACCAGGGCAGCATGCAGCTGGATGCGCGCCGGGACACACCGCACTTCAAGCTCGACGACAGCCTCGGCGGCATCGCCGCCGGCCCGCTGCTGCAGGACCTCATGGGCGACGCCCCGCTCAGCGGCACCGGCAACATCCGCAGTCGGCTCACCACCGCCGGGCAGACGCCGGAGCAGATGATCAAGGCCCTCAACGGACGCGTCGAACTGAGCTTCACCGACGGCCAGATCAAGGGCTTCAACCTGGCCCGGCTGGTGCGCGAGGCCAAGGCCCGACTCGACAAGCAGCCGCTGCCCGCGCACGGCGAAGTCAAGGGCACCGACTTTACCGAACTGAGCGCCACGCTGAATATCAAGGACGGCGTCATCCACAACAGCGACCTGAACACCAAGGCGCCCTATGTGCGTATCAGCGGTGCGGGCACGGTGGACCTGGTGCAACAGCGGCTCGACTACCTGGTCAAGGCCAAGCTGGTGGAAACTGAGAAAGGCGCCGGCGGCGCCGAGCTGGAAGAACTGAAAGGTCTGAGCATCCCCGTCAAAATCACCGGCAGCTTCGCCCAGCCGCGCATTGATCTGCAATACGACGAAATCCTCAAGGCTCAGGCCAAAGAGGCGTTGGAGCGCAAGAAACAGGAACTCAAAGAGAAGGCCGACGCCGAAAAGGCACAGCTACAGCAAAAACTGGAGGCGGAAAAAGAGGCGTTACAGCAAGAGCTGAAACAGAAGCAGAAAGAAGAATTGCAGAAAAAAGAGGACGCGCTGAAGAACAAGCTCAAGAGTCTATTCAATTAGTCGCATGAAAAAAGACAATTTCAGTCAACGGCTGCTGCGCTGGTTTCAGCAACACGGCCGCAAGGATTTACCGTGGCAGCGCAACCCGACGCCCTACCGCGTCTGGGTGTCGGAGATTATGCTGCAGCAGACCCAGGTGGCCACCGTAATCCCCTATTTCGAGCGCTTCATGCAGCGCTTCCCCGACATCGCCGCCCTGGCCGCGGCGCACCAGGATGAGGTACTGCACCTCTGGACCGGGCT
>JASBUE010000113.1 GCA_030148045.1 Candidatus Tenderia sp. | reverse complement strand
CGACCTGGTGGTGGTCTGGGAAAGCGGCAATGCCCAGGCCATGGTCGGCAGGATCGAATCGCTGGGGCTGACCGTGTTCCGCTCGGACCCGCGCCGGCTGGAGGGTGTGGCCACCAACCTGGAGCGGCTGGGACGCCTGGCAGGCACGCAGGCCGAGGCCGACCAGGCGGCGCAGGCGTATCGTCAGCGCTTGGAACAGCTGCGTCGCCAACATAGCGGCAAGTCCAGGGTCCGGCTGTTTTACCAGATCTGGCATCAACCCCTGATAACAGTCAACGGCGAACACCTGATCAGCGCGGTAATGGCGCTTTGCGGCGGCGAAAATGTCTTCGCGCAACTGCCCGCCCTGGCGCCCCGGGTATCCACCGAGGCGGTGCTGGTGGCCGACCCGCAGGCCATCATCGCCAGCGGCAAGGCGATGGAGCGACCCGAATGGTTGCAGGCATGGCTGAAGTGGGAGGGCCTAGCAGCTGTTAAACTGGAGAGTCTGTATGTGATCCATCCGGACATCATCCAGCGCCCCACACCGAGAATTCTGCAGGGAGCGGAGCAGATGTGCGCTGATCTCGATGAGGTGCGTTGGAAACTGCACAATTCTTCCGCCCGCTGATTCGGCCTGTGGCATCATCCTCCCTTGAGCCTTTTCTCCAGCAGAAAGATCTGTTTGCTCATCTGGGTCGAGATCTTGGCCATCTCCTGGCGCAGGAACATGTTCTCCAGATGCATCTGGATATTGAAGGCCAGTTTCTGCAATATTTCCAGGTCTTCCTGCCTGAATTCGACCGAGGCTTTTTTATTCACCGCCTGGATCGCCCCGGTGACCTTGTCGGTGGTCACGCCGCGCACCGGCACACACAGGGTGTTGTAGGTGACGTAGCCGGTCTTTAGCGCCACGGTATCGTGCGGTCCCATCTGGCGTTGCATCTCCTTTTCGAACACCGCTGCGCCGGTTTCGATGGCACGCCCCACCACCGAGCCCTTCTGGGGCACCTCGATCTGACGTTCTTTGACGCCGGTGCCGCATTGCACCCACAGGTTGGCATCAACCGGGTCGTGAATGAAAATGCTGAGTCGCTCGCAGTTGAGCACCTTGGGCATGATCTCAACGAAGAACTGCAGCAGCGGCCGGTTGCCGGCCTTTTGCCAGGTCTTTTCGATCACGGCCTGCTTTTTCTTCAATTCATTCAGTTTGCTTTCCAGCTCGGCCCTGTCCATGTTGACTCCTCGTTCCGGTAAATCTCGGTCGGTTTGATCTTGTTACTCGGCCCGCAAGGCCTCGACCGGATCCAGTCCGGCCGCCCGGCGCGCGGGGAAGACACCGGCCGCCAGGCCTATGGAACCCGCCACCAGTTCGGCCAGCACGATATAGTCGAGGGAGAGGCGGGTCGGTAAGGCCGGTATCGCCCAATTAACTATTACGGCTGCACCGGCCCCGAGGATTAGCCCCACAATTCCGCCCAGCGCGCTCAGCGCCAGGGCCTCGCCCAGAAACAGCAGTGAGATCTGCCGCCGCGTGGAGCCCAGCGCCCGCAACAGCCCGATCTCGTTGGTGCACTCGGTGACGGCGATGGTCATGATGGTGAGGATGCCGATGCCGCCCACCAGCAGCGAAATGGCGCCGATGGCCGCCACCGACAGGGTCAGGATGTCGAGGATATTGTCGAGGGTCTCGAGCATCTGTTCCTGGGTGATGATGGTGAAGTCCTAGCTGCCGTGACGCGTCTGTAGCAGGTCGCTGATCCGCGCGCTCAGTTTTTCGGCATTGGCGCCGGGGGCGTAGAGGACGTCGATCTCCATCAGGCTGTCACGGTTGAACATCTCCAGCGCCCGTGCCGCCGGAATGTAAATCGCATCGTCCAGGTCAAAACCCAGGAACTGGCCCTTGGGTTCCATTACACCGACCACGCGGTAACGAAAGCCGCCGACGCGGATCAGCGCGCCGAGGGGATTCCCATGGCGGAACAATTCGGTATAGAGCTTGTGCCCCAGCACCGCGAAAGGCCGCGCACTGACCGGGTCGTCGGCGGGCAGGAAGGTCCCCATAAACACGTCGAAGCGCCACACCTGCGGTGCGCTGGGTCCAGCCCCGATCACGGTGACGTGACGGCTGCGCTGGCCGTATTCCACCGCCGCGCTGCCCTGCGTCACCGGCACCACCTCGATGACCTGCGGAACGCGGTGCAGGGCGTCGGCGTCCGCCAGGCTCAGCGGACGGATATTGCCGATCACGCCGCCGGAGATCCCGGTGGTGGTGGTCTTGCCCGGGCTGATGCTGATCAGATTGGTACCGAACTGGGTGAATTCCGCCAGCACGAAACGCTGCAGCCCCGCGCTGATGGAGGTGAGCAGGATGACCGCGCTGACACCGATGGCGATACCCAGGGCGGTGAGTGCACTGCGCAAAGGATAATTGGTGATGGCGCTGAATGAGAGGGTGGTGGCGTCGCTCAGGCGCATGACGTGTTCCTTATCGCATTCATCGCCGCCCCGTCAGTGCCGCCACCGGATTCAGACGCGCCGCCCGGCGTGCCGGCAGATAACCGAACACCAGTCCCGTCAGCAGCGCCACGCCCAGGCCGCCGGCGCTG
>JASBUE010000110.1 GCA_030148045.1 Candidatus Tenderia sp. | reverse complement strand
ATGCGTGCCGTCTCCACCAGTTCGCCCGCCACGATCCACTTGGGCTGTTTTTTAAACAACACCGAGCCGGGAAAGATATTCAACTTGATGCCGCGTGCGCCGAGGTACTCCTGCTTGTCGTTTTTGTTGGCGATATTGCCCAACAGACCGGACAGCAGGGCGCGATGGATCTGGGCATAATCGGCCGCCCGTTGATTGAGCTTGCCGCCCTGTTCGGTGGCCAGGCTTTTCAATTGCACATAGACGTCGTGCCATTCGCGCATGCGCAAATAGGAGATGTAGTTCTCCTTGCACCATTGGCGCAGTTTGTTGTTGCTCAAATGATGAGCCTGCTCATGATAACTGCGCCATAGATTGATATAGGCGATGAAGTCGGAGTCTTTGTCTTTAAACTGGGAATGTTTTTCGTCAGCGGCCTGCTGTTTGTCGTGGGGACGTTCGCGTGGTTCCTGCACACTCAGGGCGCTGGCGATAACCAGCACTTCACTGAGACAGTTTTCATCCCGGCCCGCCAGTACCATACGCGCCAGGCGCGGATCCACCGGCAGTTTGGCCAGGTGGCGGCCGGTCTGTGTCAGGCATTTCTTTTGATCCAACGCCCCCAGCTCTGCCAGCAGTTTGTAACCGTCACCGACCATGCGTGGCTCGGGTGCCTCCACAAACGGGAAGTCTTCGATATCACCCAGCCGGAGTGATTTCATCTGCAGAATGACGGCGGCCAGGTTGCTGCGCCTAATTTCCGGCTCGGTGAATTCGGGCCGCAGCTTGAAATCCTCTTCTGAATAAAGCCGGATGCAGACGCAGGGGCCGACGCGGCCGCAACGCCCGGCGCGCTAATTGGCCGAGGCCTGGGAGATCTTCTCGATGGGCAGGCGCTGCACCTTGGTGCGGTGGCTGTAACGGCTGATGCGCACCAGCCCCGGGTCGATGACATAGCGGATGCCGGGCACGGTGAGCGAGGTCTCGGCCACATTGGTGGCGAGCACGATGCGCCGGCCTTTGTGTGACTGAAATACCCGGTTCTGCTCCGCGGCCGACAGCCGGGCATAGAGTGGCAGGATCTCGGTATGGGGCGGATGGTGTTTGCGCAGGCTCTCGGCGGTTTCGCGGATGTCGCGCTCGCCGGGCAGGAAGATCAGCACATCGCCCGGGCCCTCGCGCGCCAGTTCATCGACCGCATCGCGGATGGCCTGCTGCAGGTCGCGGTCTTGCGACTCCTCGTCTTCGGCCAGCAGCGGCCGGTAGCGCAGTTCCACCGGATAGGTGCGGCCCGACACCTCGATGATCGGCGCAGCGTCGAAATGCCTGGCAAAGCGCTCGGTATCGATGGTGGCGGAGGTGATGATCAGCTTCAGCTCCGGCCGTTTTGGCAACAGCTGTTTCAGATAGCCGAGCAGGAAATCGATGTTGAGGCTGCGCTCGTGGGCCTCGTCGATAATCAGGGTGTCGTATTGATTCAGAAAGCGGTCGGTCTGGCTCTCGGCCAGCAGGATGCCATCGGTCATCAGCTTGATGTAACTCTCGGGCCGAGTGCGATCGGAGAAACGCACCTTGTAGCCCACCGCATGGCCCAGCTCCGTCTGCAGCTCGGTGGCGATGCGCGTCGCCATGCTGCGGGCGGCGATGCGGCGCGGCTGGGTATGGCCGATCAGACCGGCGACACCGCGCCGCGCCTCGAGGCAGGTCTTGGGCAGCTGGGTGGTCTTGCCCGAACCGGTCTCACCGGCGACGATGACCACCTGGTTGGCACGAACCGCCTCGATAATCTCGGCGCGCTGCTCACTGACCGGCAATTCTTCGGGGTAAGTGGGCGTGGGCAGCTTGTCGCGGCGCCGTTGCAGCTTTTGCGCCGAGGCCTGAATGTCCGCCGCCAGCCGCGCCAACGCGACATGGTCGTCCTGCTTGAGGCGGCGCAAGCGGCTGCGCAGGCGGTGGCGATCGATAAGCAGGCATTCATCGAGGCTCGCTGACAGAGTTTTCGGGGTGAACTTCACAAGGCTACCTAATATACTGCTGATGATCGTGCCAGGGAGGCGAGATGTCAGTCATAAACCAGACGGATTGTACCAATATCCTGAAATACCACGTGCAGAGTCTGGCCGGGGAGATCGGTGAACGCCACGTGGGCCGACACCCTGCGTTGCAACAGGCGGCCAATTATATCAGCCGCCAGTGGCAGGCGATGGGCTATGAAGTGGAGCGCCAGCCATTCAAGGTGCGCGGCAAAGTCTGCGAGAACCTCCAGGCCACCCGTCGCGGCAGTAAGGCGCCGGATACCATGATGCTGATGTGCGCCCACTATGACAGCGCCAAGGATTGCCCCGGCGCCAATGACAACGCCTCGGGTATCGCCGCCATGCTGGAGGTGTCGCGCTATTTCAGCCGGATCGATCCCGACTGCACAGTACGCTTCGTGGCACTGACCAATGAGAAACCACCCTACCACGGCACCGAGAAGTCAGGCAGCTGGATCTATGCCCACCAGGCCGCCCAGCGGCACGACAATATTCGCAGCATCATCGTGCTGGAATCACTGGGCTATTACAACGACACCTACGGCAGTCAGCTCTATCCGGCCCTGATGGGCATGTTCTATCCCAAGCAGGCCAACTTCGTTGCCGTAACTTCCAACCTGGCGTCCCTGCGGACCATGCACCGCTTCGCCCGCCATTTCAAGAAGCACTGCAGCCTGGCCTGTGAACCGATGATCGCACCCAATTTTCTGCCCTGGGTGAAATGGAGCGACAACAGCCCCTTCTGGCTCAACGGCTATCACGCCTTTATGATGTCCGACACCTCGCTCTACCGCTATCCGTTTTACGACTCGCCGCGCGACACACCGGAAAAGATCGATTATCAATGCCTGACATTTATCACTATCGGCCTAGCCGGGGCTTTGGAAGAGTACACCCGGAAGAGATAAGAAACCCGGCCGGCCTACCCCGGCCGGGCTTTATAGACCGCAAAAAGATTTAAGAAATGGAGACCTTGTGCCGCTTGGAAGCCACCACCTTGGGCGCAGTGAGTTCCAGCACGCCGTCTTTGAACTCGGCCTTGGCCTTGGAACCGTCCACCTCGGCCGGCAGGGTGAGGGTACGAACAAATTCACCGCGGCTCATTTCACGGCGGTAATATTCGCCCTCTTCTTCCTTCTCTTCGTGTTTGGTGCTGGCACGAATGGTCACACTATCATCCGAGACCGATATATCAAGGTCCTCTTTCTTCACCCCGGGCAGCTCGGCCTTGATCACCACCTCTTTGTCACGATCGATCACATCCACCTTGGGCGTCCGCACTTCGAAGGGGGCAGGCAGCTTGCCCCAGTCGACCTCGAACGGCCGCATGAAACGGCGCGGCCAGGGCTGACCGAAAAAGGTGTCGAACATGCGCTCCATCTCTTCAAAGGGTGACAGGGCGCGGCTGGCGCGCGTTTGCAGCGCCTGTCCTTCGGATTTGGCCACCTCTCTCTTTTCACTTTTAGCCATAGTCACCTCCTGATTGTGTTGTGATGCTTCAGTGTTCTCCCTTCTTAAATATGGTTCATCGCCATACAAATTCAAGATCATTCATCCGTGCGGGCGAGAAGTTTTTTACCCCAGTTATACAGCGCCAGGCCGAGTGGGATACAGGCTGCCCCGGCGACCACTCGGGGTTGCTGAACCGGTATGCCCAGGCCCAGCGCCAATGCCGGCATGATCAGCGTCAGCAGGGCGATGCCCGATCGCCGGCAAGCCCTATCTGACCACGGCGTGCCTGATGCGAGGCCAATAGCTATCGAAGTCGAAGGACGGGCTGTGTTTTTGCACATGACACTGGGCGCACATCCGCTGCGGTCGCCAGTCATGATTGGTGACGGGCTCCGCCCCCCCCGACTCGGCATGCCTGCGACCGGCGCCGTGACAGGATTCGCACTGCACATTCAGAAGATGAGGCGTGGCATCCATATCGATGAAGCCGCCCTCCTTTTCAAAACCGACGGTGTGGCACTTGATGCAGGCCGGATCGAAGGCCTTGTTGACCGCCTCCAGCTTGGCGAAGGCGTTGCTGTGCGGTGTTTCGCGCCAGGTGTCATGCGCCTGCCGATGACAGTCCTGGCAGGACTCCTCACCGACGAAGGGGCTCTCGCCCGAGGCCATGGCCTTGCGCAGCTCCACCCGCTTGAGATAGGCCGCCTTGACCTTGACGTTGTACTCCTCGTACCACGCCGCCAGCTCAGGGTCGTCCGCCACGGCGGGCGGCATGGAGATGATCCGGTGGTCGAAACCCGCGATGCGGCCATTCTCATTCAGGGTGAGTTCCAACATACCCAGACGCATGCCGCGCGACCCCGGTTCCAGCACCAGGGTGCCGTCGACCATCTGCGGCTCGCCGTACTCCTCATAGGCGGCGCGGACCAGAAGGATGTCCACGTATTGCAACGGCAGGACCCTGGCCTGCTCCAAGGTGAGGGTGGTGGAGAGCACGGTAAGCCCCTGTTGCTGCGCCTGCTGCAGGCCTTTCGCCAACACATCAGGGTCGTCGCCAACCTGCCCATATTCCGCATGCATGGCGGCCTGGGGTGATTGGGCGGGGTCGAGCCAAGCGAAAAAGAACAGCTTGTGTCCGCCGCGACCGATCTCTTTACCCCTCGCAAATGTGTCGCCGGACCAGTTGCTGGCCACCCAGGGCAGGCCGCGCCCGCGCACGAAGTCCACGCCGTAGGCCAGGTCGTTCCACTGCAGCGCCACAGCGTCGTAGTCCAGTTCGGCAACGCCCTTGAGAATGTATTCGCCGGTGAGCTTGTCTTGCGGCACCATGCTGACGAGCATGCCGCCACCGGAGAGGGTGATCAGATCGGGATGCTCACGGCGCAGTTTTTTCAGAGTGGTGGAGTGACGCAGGATGCCGCCGGAATTGCCTTCGACACTACAACCGCAGGGTTCCAGTTCGCCGTCGATATTGCCGGAGTAGACGATATGGACCTTGTCATCCTGGGTCCAGGCCAGCGCCGGCAACAGCAACAGTAACCACAACAGCCTCATTACACCTCTATTACGTCTCACGCGCTGCCGCCTCCTCGGCCTTGGCCTGCTCCCACAAGCCGTCCATCTCTTCCAGAGACATTTCCGCCAGGCTTTGGTTCTGCTCTCGTGCCAGCGCCTCGACCCGGCGAAAACGTTGCTCGAAGCGCCGGTTCACAGCGCGCATCGCCACTTCCGGCTCGATACCGGCATGGCGGCCCAGGTTAACACAGGCGAAGAGCAGGTCACCCACCTCGTGCAGCATATTATCCGGATCGCCGCCGTGGGCGACCACCTCTCTCACCTCTGCCAGTTCCTCCTCGATCTTGTCCAGCACCGGCTCCATGTCGGGCCAGTCGAAGCCCACGCGCGCCGCGCGGCGCTGCAGCTTCATGGCGCGCATCAGCCCCGGCAGGGCCAGGGGCACGTTGTCCAGCACGCTGGGCTCACGCGCCTCCCCGGCGGCCTTGGCGTGGCGTTCACGTTCCTTGTGCTGTTCCCAGGCCCGGGTCTGGGCCTCGGCGCTGGCGATGTCGGCAGCGGCGAAGACATGCGGGTGGCGCTGCACCAGTTTGTCGCCGATGTCCGCGGCGATATCGGCGAAGTCTAATTCGCCCGCCTCTTTGGCCAGCTGGGCGTAGAAGACGATCTGGAACAGCAGGTCGCCCAGCTCTTCACGCAGGGCCGCCATATCGCCCTGCTCGATGGCTTCGGCCACCTCGTAGACCTCTTCCAGGGTGTAGGGGAGGATGGATTTGAAGGTTTGCTGTAGATCCCAGGGACAGCCACGCTGCGGGTCACGCAGGCTGACCATCACCTCAAGCAGGCGCTGCATCTGTTTCATCGGGTTCACCTTAAACCTTTTTGATGGCGACGAACTTGTTGTTATGGTCGAATTCAATCACGAACTCGCCATGAATGCCATCGTGGGTAATGAAGGGACGCAGGATGTTGGCGGGAAACTTGACACTCAGGCCGTTGCTGGCCGTGGCCGCCACATGGCGCGCGGCGCCGCTGTAGTACTCCAGATATTCAGCGGCGGAGATGTGCAAGATGACGTGTACGTTTCGCCTGGCCACGCGCGGCTCCGGTGCGTCGGGATCAGCCCTTGAGATAATCGATCAACACACCGCTGGTCTGGCGCAGGCGCAGGCTCATCAGCGTCGCCATCTTGCGGACCATTTTCAGGGCGATCTCCGGCTGTTCGTCGATCACCTGTTCGAAATGGCTCCTGGTCATCAGCAACAGGACGGACGGCTCCACCACCCTGGCGGTGGCGGAATGGGGCAGACCGTCCAGCAGCGACATCTCGCCGATGGTCTTACCCGCCCTGACCGTGGCGATCTTCTTGTTTTCTTTGTAATCGCCGGTCCATTTGAGAATGTCGAGCCGGCCCTCGGCAACGATGAACATGTAACTCTCGCGCACCCCTTCATGCAGCACCACGGCCCCCGCCGGGGCCTTGTAGGCTTGCATATAACGGGCGAAGATATCCACTTCCTGGCGCGTCATGTCCCTGAACATATCGGCCCGCTCTAGCATGTCGCCGATCTTTGCGCTGAAAGAAGTGCCGGAACCGAGCAGTTCCAGGCCATCGAAGGGGTTTTTGCCAAGCGCCATTCCTTGCCTCACGCCACTCGTTGTCTTGTCATGTCATTATTATCTTGCGGCGCGTGGGATTACTTTAATTCGATCAATATGACGAATGGCATTGGGTGCCACCAATAAACGCCGCCAACCGGTGGAAGGCGTTCACACAGACACCTGTTCGTCACTTACCGTCTGATCGATCAGGGGTACGAAGGAGACCGGCAGTACGTTTTTGACGCTGATTTCACCACCAGCATCCTTGCACACCAGTGTCAGGTCCTGACCGTAGTAACGCTCTCCCACGGGCAGCACCAGTCTGCCACCCGGTGCCAGCTGTTCCACCATGGCGTCGGGAATCCGCTCAGGCGCAGCGGCCACCAGGATGGCGTCGAAGGGCGCCTCCTCGATCCAGCCCCG
>JASBUE010000093.1 GCA_030148045.1 Candidatus Tenderia sp. | reverse complement strand
GGGCGCGAAGAGCGTAGTTTGGTCATTCCAAATGAGCGAGAGCCTGCCCCGCGAGCGGAGCGAGTGCTTTGGGTATGAGCAACGCCGCATGGCCCGTTCTGGGGCGCAACGCTGCTTCGAAATTAGTGTTAACAGGCCCTGGTTCTGCCCAGCTCGCCAAACGCCCGGTTTATGCCCATACTTACGATCACTCTAAAACCCAGGGAGGAAGAAAAATGCAGCGCCTATATTTGTGCGGCATCCTGTTGGCCGCCATCGCCTTGCCGGCCCAGGCCAAGGTCATCGCCGAGGCGGTCACCTACCAAGCCGGAGACACCACCCTCAAGGGCTACCTGGTCTACGATGACGCCATCCAGGGCAAGCGGCCGGGGATCCTCGTGGTCCATGAATGGTGGGGGCTTAACGACTATGCGCGTATGCGCGCCCGCCTATTGGCGGAGCTGGGCTACGTGGCGTTGGCACTGGACATGTATGGTGAAGGCAAGCAGGCCAGCCATCCGGAAGACGCCCAGAAATTTTCCTCCGAGATCGCCAATAACATCAAGCTGGGCAAACAACGCTTCACGGCGGCGATGGATTTTTTGAAACAACAGCCGCTGACCGATACCCACGATATCGCCGCCATCGGCTATTGCTTCGGCGGTGCGGTGGTGCTGCAAATGGCGCGCGAGGGGCTGGATCTGGATGCCGTGGTCAGTTTTCACGGCAGCCTGGGCACCAGCCAACCGGCCAAGGCCGGCGACGTCAAGGCACGCATCATGGTCGCCCACGGCGCGGAAGATCCGTTTGTGAAACCGGAACAGATCACCGGCTTTATCGATGAGATGAATCAGGCCGAGGCCTTTTACCGCTTTATCGTCTACAGTGGCGCCAAGCACTCCTTTACCAATCCGGGGGCCGATGATTTCGGCGAAAAATTCGATCTGCCCCTCGAGTACAATCCGCAAGCGGACCGCGATTCCTGGCAGCACATGCAAACTTTTTTGCGCGACGCGTTTCTTAGATAAATGCGGCCAGCGGTGGCGTGAATTATTGCGTCGTCTGCTGCCGTTCACGCTGTTCAATGGCGGCCTGCATACGTTCACTGCGGCGCTTGAGCTGCTCCAGCTGGGTCGCCAGGCCCGCGCGCTGCTGCTCGTCGCCGACCTTTTCCACTCGCTTTTCCAATTCGCCGATGCGCTCGGTCACCGCCTTGTGGGCGCTGCGCATCTCTTCCAGCGAGGCGGCGTCTTCGGCAATATCGAATACGATCTCCTACGCCTTGCCGGCCTCCGCCTCCACATGTTCACCTTCATGCAGCGAAGGGATGAACTCTTTTTCGGGTGGATAGGCGCGGGTATTCATGAAGGTGGGCGACACGATCTCGATGCCGACCTGGTGCAAATGGTCGAGCATCTTTTTATACAGGGTGGAGCGATAAGAGATCACCTGCTTGACTTCGGCCAACAGGCCGTTGACCTGATAGCAGACCGAAAAGTCATTGAGCTTGGTAATCAGCACAAAGGGATCGGCCAGGCCGGTCTCGGTGGCCGCGGTCAGCAAGGCGCCCTCCGCATCGCGGCGCGAAATGTCGTAACCCAGCGAGACCTCGGCGGAAATAATGGTGCCGGTGGCGTGAATCACCTTGGTGGGATGGGTCACCACGTACAGGTTGGGCAGTGTCATCAAATCACGATCGGTGGTCTGAATCTCCACATGCAACAAGGCCATTTCCGAAACGCGCCCGAAGTGATCCTCGATGCGAATAAAATCCCCGATCTTGAAACTGCTTAAACTGCGCAGCATGATGCCGGCCATGGCGTTGCCGACGAAGGTGGTGGAAGAGAGGGCGATGGTGGCCGACAACACGATCCCGATCAGGCTTAGCAGCTGTCCGCGCGTCGATTCGCTGAGCGGCAGGGTCACAATTACCAGCACCAGCGCTATGGAGATCAGGGCGAAATTGATCAGTGGCAAACGATAGCGGTGTTTGGGATCGGCTTGGTAATGGCGCTTCAGCAACCTGTTGCCGGCCATGAAACCACCTGTCACCAGAATCAGAGTGACGATGACGGGGACGAAATCAAATAAGCTCAAGTCGGTCATGTGTCGGGTTATTAGCAAGGCGACCTTGTGTTACGGGACGCGCTGTAAATACATCCCTGTATGCTCGACGGCCGCATCCCTGCGGCCAACGATCCCGTAGCACAAGGTCGCCTTGCTTGTAAGCTCCTTAGTAATTCGTGAATAACTCAATTCACCTGCCGGCGTCACCGGCGCGCGGTTAAAGCAGACAACGGGCCATCACCACGGCGTCCTCCCGGCCATTATGACCGGGATAATAGTTGTTGCGACAACCCAGTTCATTGAACCCCATGGATTCATACAGCCTGATCGCCACACGGTTGGAGGCGCGCACCTCCAACAGCATCAACTCGACGGCGTTCTTCCTCGCCACCTGTTCCAGGGTGTGCAACAGAGCTCTGCCCATACCCCTGCCCCGCTGCTCGGGATGGATGCAGATGTTCAGCACATGGGCCTCCCCCGCCGCAATGGACATCACCGCATAACCGGCCAATAGATCAGCCTCTTCCAACAGGCAGGCATAATAACCGCTGTTGAGGCAATCACGGAAGTTGCCGGCGCTCCAGGGAAAGGGATAGGAAAGCCTCTCCACCTGTATCACGGCATCGATGTCATCCGGCGACATCGGGCGCAGTTGATAGAATGCGGGGAACACGGGCCGTGAATCAGTGGCTGTCGTCCATCACCCGCCGTGCCAGCAGCAGGTCCTGCCACGCCTTGCGTTTTTCACCCGGCGAGCGCAGCAGATAGGCCGGATGATAGGTGATCACCACCGGAATGCCGGTGTCGGCATATTCGAAGCGCTTGCCGCGCAGTGCGCCGACGCGCTGATCGGTCTTCAGCAAATTGTGCGCGGCGATACGGCCGACGGCCAGGATGATTTTCGGCTGGATCAGATTGACCTGCCGCCTGAGATAGTTTTCGCAGGCAGCGGCCTCCTCCGGTTTGGGGTCGCGATTGCCGGGCGGGCGGCATTTGACGATGTTAGTGATATAGACCTCTTCACGCTTGAGACCAATGGCCAGCAGCATCTGGTCCAGCAATTTACCGGCGCGACCGACGAAGGGCTCGCCCTGTTTGTCTTCGTCGGCGCCCGGGGCCTCACCAATGATCAGCCAGTCGGCCTGGCGATGGCCGACGCCGGGTACCGCCTGAGTGCGTTGCGTGTGCAATGCGCAACGCGTGCAGGATTTAATCGTGGCCTCCAGCTCAGACCAGTCCATAGCGGCGATGGCCGAGTCCGTTCCGCGAGGTGATCCGGAGGCTGCAGCTTCCATCACCGGCGCCTGGCCAGCAGCGGGACGGGGCGGGGCCTGGCGCGGCTGCCAAGTCTGGATGCCCATCGCCTCCAGGTATTGATAGCGTTTATGCTGCTCCATCGTTCCCCCCCCTGTGTCTTACAACTGGGGGTGGGCCCTTTCGGCCGCCGCCAGGATCTTGTTCAGGGCGTTGATGTAGGCCTTGGCCGAGGCGATGACGATATCGGTATCCGCCCCCTGGCCATTGACGATACGTCCGCCCCGCTCCAAACGCACGGTCACCTCGCCCTGGGCGTCAGTACCGCTGGTGATGTTGCTGACCGAATAGAGCTGCAGATCGGCGCCGCTGTCGATCACCGATTCGATGGCCTTGAAGGCGGCATCCACCGGACCGCTGCCGCGTGACTGGGCCTGTGTTTCCGTATCGTTGATGCGCAGGGTAATCCTGGCGTCGGGGGTCTCGCCGGTTTCGGAGCAGACCTTCAGGGCTACCAGTTTGACGTATTCGTTTTCGGCCTCGAGATTGGCCTCGGTCACCAGCGCCTGCAGATCGTCATCGTAGATCTCATGCTTCTTGTCGGCCAGCTCTTTGAAGCGGGCGAAGGCGTCGTTGAGCTCCGCTTCCGACTCGAAGGCAACCCCCAATTCCTGCAGACGGGTGCGGAAGGCGTTGCGTCCCGAGTGTTTGCCCAGCACCATGCGGTTGGTGCTCCAACCCACGTCCTCGGCGCGCATGATCTCGTAGGTCTCGCGGTTTTTGAGCACGCCGTCCTGATGGATGCCCGACTCATGGGCGAAGGCATTGGCGCCGACGATGGCCTTGTTGGGTTGCACCGCAAAACCGGTAATGCCCGACACCAGACGGCTGCAGGGCACGATCTGGGTAGTATCGAGCGTGGTGTCGCAGGGAAACACGTCCCGGCGGGTGCGCACCGCCATAACGATCTCTTCGAGGGAGGCGTTACCGGCGCGTTCGCCCAGACCGTTGATGGTGCACTCCACCTGGCGCGCGCCGTTCATCACCGCCGACAAGGAGTTGGCCACCGCCAGGCCCAGGTCGTTGTGGCAATGCACTGAAAACACGGCCTTGTCCGAGTTGGGGATCCTTTCGATCAGATTGCGGATCAAGCCGCCGAACTGCTCCGGTACGTTGTAACCCACCGTATCCGGAATATTGATGGTGCGGGCGCCGGCCTCGATCACCGCCTCGATCACGCGGCAGAGAAAATCCAACTCCGAGCGGCCGGCATCCTCGGGGGAAAACTCGACGTTGTCGGTATGCTGGCGGGCGCGTCTCACCGCCTTCACCGCCTGCTCCACCACCTGGTCCGGCGCCATGCGCAACTTCATCTCCATGTGGATGGGCGAGGTGGCGATGAAGGTGTGGATGCGGGCGGAGTTGGCGCCCTTGAGGGCCTCGCCGGCGCGATCGATGTCCTTGTCCAGGGCACGGGCCAGGCCGCAGACCGTGCTCTCCCTGACCACGTTGGCCACCGCCTGGACCGACTCGAAATCACCCTGGCTGGCCATGGGGAAGCCGGCCTCGATCACATCGACGCGCATCTTCTCCAACGCCTTGGCGATACGGATCTTTTCTTCCCTGGTCATGGAGGCGCCGGGACTTTGCTCACCATCGCGCAAGGTGGTGTCGAAAATAATTAACTTATCGCTCATTGTTTCAATACTCCAATGCTGTGCGCTGATGTTACAACAGGGCCACATCAGCGGCAAACGGAACACCCCTGCGGAGTGATTCCCGTCTATGAATATTCAAGTTTGTCTGTTTTGGGCCCGCAACCGGGCAAGGGTATTTAGTCTCTGCCCGAAGGCAGCAGTCGCAGGCCGGCCAGCAATAGAGCGTTGGCGGCGGGAGGAAGGTCGAACGGGGGGAAAGATGGCTTCATCACTGGTTCCGAATCTCGTTGGGAAAAATATAACCTTCCCGGCGACGATACGCAAGCCAGATCAGTGCCCCTTGCGAGTGGCGCGACGCTGGCGCAACAACACCAGGGTTAGCGCAGGGCCGGACATGGCATAGAGAAAGGCCATGGCAAACAACACCCGCGGCGGGTCCATCGCCACCAGCAC
>JASBUE010000082.1 GCA_030148045.1 Candidatus Tenderia sp. | reverse complement strand
GTGGAAAAGAGGCATGGATAGGAGACCGGCGATGGCCGCGGAAATCCCCCCCAACCCCCCTTTGCAAAAGGGGGGCGAAGGGGGGATTTGCCGAACGCTGGAAGTCTATCGCACGCGCTGGTTTGGTAAGGCATGAGTCTGGCAAACCCCGGTTACATCGTGGTGGAGGGGCCCATCGGTGTCGGCAAGACCAGCCTGGCGCGGCGCCTGGCGCAGACCTTCGGCACCGAGCTGCTGCTCGAGGGGGCGGATGAAAACCCCTTTTTGCAGCGCTTCTACAAAGACCCGAAGGGCGCGGCCCTGTCGACCCAGTTGTTTTTTCTGATGCAGCGGGCGCAACAGGTGCAGGCGTTGCGCCAGGGCGATATGTTCCGTCCGGTGCTGGTGGCCGATTTTCTGATCGAAAAGGATCGCCTGTTCGCCCAGCTGACCCTGGACGATGACGAGCTGAAACTCTACCAGCAGGTCTATCAGCACCTGGCCCTGGATGCGCCCGGGCCCGATCTGGTGATCTATCTGCAGGCGCCGGTGACGGTGCTGCTGGAACGCATCCGCAAGCGCAACCGCGACTACGAGCTGCATATCGACGCCGCTTATCTGCAGCGGCTGGTGGACGCCTACACACGCTTTTTCTATCAATACAACGATGCGCCGCTGCTGATCGTGAACGCCGCCGAGATCAATCTGGTGGAGAGCGAGATGGACTACAATGCCCTACTGGAGCAGGTCGCCGAGGTTAACAGCGGCCGCCATTACTTCAATCCGCTGCCGTTCGAACTCAGTAAATGAAGGATATGCCCATGACCGCTCCGATAACCCTGAACCGCCTGCGCGAGATGAAAGCGCGGGGCGAAAAGATCGCCTGCCTGACCGCCTACGATGCCAGCTTCGCGCGGCTGCTGGATAAGGCCGGGGTGGAGGTGATCCTGGTGGGCGATTCGCTGGGCATGGTGATCCAGGGCCACAGCACCACGGTGCCGGTCACCATGGACGACATGGTCTACCACAGTCGCGCCGTGGCCCGGGGCAACGAACGTGCGCTGTTGATGGTGGACATGCCGTTCATGGCCTGCCCCACGGTGGAGCTGGCCCTGGTCAACGCCACCCGCCTGATGCAGGCGGGCGGCGCCCAGGTGGTCAAGCTGGAGGGCAGCGGCGTACAGTTGGAGATCGTTACCGAACTGGCGCGGCGCAGCATCCCGGTGTGCGCCCACCTCGGTCTGCAGCCCCAGAGCGTGCACAAGATCGGCGGCTACCGCGTCCAGGGGCGTGAATCGGCGGCGGCCAAGGCCATGCTGGACAACGCCATGCAGCTGGAAAGGGCCGGCGCCGACCTGTTGCTGTTGGAATGTGTGCCCGAATCCCTGGCGACCGAGATCACCGAATCCGTCGCCATCCCGGTGATCGGTATCGGCGCCGGCCCGCGTTGCGACGGCCAGGTGCTGGTGTTGCACGACATCCTCGGTGTCACCCCGGGCAAGGCGCCGCGCTTCAGCAGGAATTTCATGAGCGGCGGCGGTGCCATCGGCGAGGCCGTGGCGCGTTACGTGGCCGAGGTCAAGGCCGGGAGCTTCCCGGCGCAACAGCACGTGTTTGAGTAATGCGGACGCTGGAATCCGTCACCGCCCTGCGGTCCCGGTTGCAGGATTGGCGTCAGGCGGGCGATCGTATCGCCTTCGTGCCCACCATGGGCAACCTGCACGCCGGCCATCTGGCGCTGGTGGAGCAGGCCAAACAGCACGGCCGGCGGGTGGTGGCGAGCATCTTCGTCAACCCCATGCAGTTCGGTCCCGGAGAGGATTTCGAGCGCTACCCTCGCACCCTGGCGCAGGATCAGGCCAGGCTGAAGGCGGCGGTGGCGGATCTGTTGTTCGCCCCGGCGGTGGCGCAGATCTATCCCGCCGGTCTTGAGCGGGCCAGCCGCGTCGAGGTGCCCGGTCTATCGGAGGCGCTGGAAGGCGAAAAACGCCCCGGCCACTTCGCCGGTGTGGCGACGGTGGTGGCCAAGCTGTTCAACATGGTGCAGCCGGACGTGGCGCTGTTCGGGGAGAAGGACTATCAGCAGTTGCTGGTGATCCGGCGCATGGCGGCGGATCTCTGTTTTCCCGTCGAGATCATCGCTGTGCCCACGGTGCGCGAAGCCGACGGCCTGGCGCTGAGTTCGCGCAACGGCTATTTGAGTCGGGCCGAGCGCGCCCGCGCGCCCGTTCTGTATCAGACCCTGAGACAGAGCGCCGATCGCCTGGCGCGGGGCGCGCGTGATTTTGCCGCGCTGGAGGAGGCGGGGCGCGAGGCCCTCGATGCCGCCGGTTTCGCGGCGGAGTATTTCGCTATTCGCGCGGCCGATACTCTGGCGCCGCCGACGCCGCAGACCGCCGAGGTGGTGATCCTGGCGGCGGCCCGGCTGGGAACCACGCGCCTGATCGACAATATTCGCCAAGTGCTGGTAAAATAGCTTTCTTTTCACAGTCTTAGCTGATTTGGCGGCGGCCCCCGGGATGCTATGAACGACGTCCTCGCCGTCATTGTCTAAAATCGTGCTGTGAGAGCCGTTTTTCGTACAGGAGTTGAGATGCCATGCAGCACATGATGCTCAAGACCAAACTACATCGTGCCCGAGTCACTCACGCCGAGCTGGAGTACGAGGGTTCATGTGCCATCGACAGCGATTTGCTCGATGCCGCGGGTATCCACGAGTACGAGCAGATCCACATCTATAACATCAACAACGGTGAGCGTTTTACCACCTATGCCATCCGCGCCGAGGCGGGGTCGGGTATCATCTCCATCAACGGCGCGGCGGCGCGCAAGGCCAGCGTCAACGATCTGGTGATCATCTGCGCCTATGTCGGTATCGCGCAGGAGGCCCTGGCCGACTTCAAGCCCAATTTGATCTATGTCGACGGTGACAACAAGATCGTGCGCCGCAGCAATAAAATTCCGCTGCAGGCGGCGGGCTGAAGCGGCTGCGCGGCGGCCGGCGATAATGAAAGAGGGGAGCCCAGGCTCCCCTCTGTCGGTTCCGGTCCCGACTGCTGTCAGGCGGCGCGGTTTTGCTTCGCCAGACTGAAACAGTCCTTACGCCAGACACAGGCCTGTTGGTCGCAGAGGCCGTCGAATGCCGTGGCGAAACAGTCAAAATTGCCTTCGTGACGTTGAATGCGGCGCACCAGCTGGGTTTTGTTCAGCTTGCCCGGCTTGATTCCGGCACGCCGCGCCAGCGTACGAATCTCGTCCATTTTCATCGTCGGTCCCCCCTCTGCATAATCGGACGGCGCAAGCCGCCGCCTCAGGCGATGATTATCCGGTATTTCGCATCCCGGCGGCAATCGCGTTGATGGAGCGCAGCAGCGGGTCGAGCCAGATGGTGCGCTCGGCCTCCGGCAGGCGTTCGTCGCGATAGCGTTTCAGCAGGGTGATCTGGATGTTGTTGAGCGGATCCAGGTAGGGGTTGCGGCGCGCCAGCGACAGGGCCAGGGTCGGGTTTTCGTCCAGCAGATGGTCGCTGTCGGTGACCTTGAGCACGGTGTCCACGGTCTGCAGGTATTCGTCGCGCACGCGGTTGTAGATGGTCGCGCTGGTGTTCGGGTCCAGGCACAGCCGGGCGTATTCCCGGGCGATGCGCATGTCGGCCTTGAACAGGGCCATCTGGGTGTTGCTGAGCAGGGCGCGGAAGAAGGGCCACTGGCGGTTCATCCGGCGCAGGGTGGCGACGCGCGCCTCGTCCTGGCCGGCCCATTGCGACAGGGCGGTGCCGATGCCGTACCAGGCCGGCAGGGTGTGGCGCGACTGGGCCCAGCTGAACACCCAGGCGATGGCGCGCACCGAGCCCTTGGAGCGGTCGCCCTTCTTGCGGTGCGAGGGGCGCGAGCCGATGTTCAGCATGCCGATCTCGTTGACCGGCGTGGCCTCGTAAAAATAGTCCAGCAGGGCCGGGTTGTCGTCGGTCAGGTCGCGATAGGCGCCTTCGCCCAGTTGCACCAACTGGTCGATGACCGCCAGGTACTCGTCGTGGTCGCCGGGGACCTCCTGGACGATGCAGCGGCTGGCCTTGAGCAGGCCGGTGCTGCCCATGGTCAGTTCGTAGACGGCGGTCTCGTGGTTGCTGTACTTGGAGGACAGTACCTCGCCCTGTTCGGTGAACTTGATCTGGCCGAACACGGTGCCGGCCGGCTGCGACAGGATGGCCTCGTGGGTGGGGCCGCCGCCGCGGCCGATGGTGCCGCCGCGGCCATGAAACAGGCGGCATTCGATGCCGTGTTTGCCGGCGATGGCGGTGATCTTGCGCTGCGCCTGGTACAGGCTCCAGCCCGAGGCCAGGATGCCGCCATCCTTGCAGGAGTCGGAGTAGCCCAGCATCACCTCCTGGATGTTGCCGGCGCAGGCCAGCAGGCGCCGGTAGGTGGGATCGTCCAGCAGCCGCTCCATGACGATTTCGATGTGGGCCAGGTCCTCGATGGTCTCGAACAGGGGGGAGATCTCGATGTCGCAGCGCCACTGCTCGCCGCCGCACTCCACCAACCCGGCCAGGTGGGCCAGAAACATCACCTCCATCACGTGGCTGGCGGCGTGGGTCATGGAGATGACATAGGTGCCGAAGGCGCGCGGGCTGATCTCCGTGCGCATCTGCACCATGACGTCGAAGACATCCAGGGTTTCGCGCGTCTCCTCTGAGAGTTGGGTCCGGTCCAGCGTCGGACGCCGCTTGGCGGCGATGAGCTCGCTGAGGGTGGCCAGGCGTTGATCCTCGTCCATGTCGGCGTAGGCGTGATTGCCGAAGCCCTGCGCCAGGATCTCCTCCACCGCGCTGCTGTGGCGCGTCGATTCCTGGCGCAGGTCCAGGTTCATGAGGAAGAAGCCGAAGGTCTCGACCTGGCGGATCAGGTCCTTGACCGCGCCGTTGGCGATCTTGCCGTCGCCGTGACTGACCAGCGAGTCGTGGATCAGGCGCAGGTCGTGCAGCAGTTCGTCT
>JASBUE010000302.1 GCA_030148045.1 Candidatus Tenderia sp. | reverse complement strand
CGTTGTTATGGGTGGGTCGCCAGGTGACCCGGTCACCGCAGACCACGGCGCCGAACTTGCGCCGCGAGGTGCAGCGATACACCGTCCCGCTGTCATCCTCCACCTCCAACTCGGCGCCGAAGCGCGCCACTACCAAGCCCTGATTGACTGCCTCGGCGGTGATTGCGGCGGGGCTGAGTTGCTGTTTCTGTTTTTGTTGCTGACGGTGGGCAGGGCGTTTGCGCGGCATTGGGGCGGGAAGGGTTACGGTTTGGGAAACTTGTAATAGGTATCGTTGAGATATTCGATCACCTGATTGATTTCCGCCTCGGTCATATGGGCCTGGGAAGCATTGTCACAAAACTCGACCCGGGCCTGCAGTTCGGGCCAGGAGTGGATGATGCTGTCGCTACGAGTGAAGATGCTGTTGTCATGGCAGCGCTGGCAGTGCTGGCCGACCAGTGCCTTGCCTGGTTGTTCTGCGGCGGGCGCGATTTGAAAAGCGCTTGCGGCCGTAATGATTAATGTAATGGTTGAAATTTTCATGCCCGTCCCCGCGGCTAAACGCCCGCTCATTCTAGCCTATTTTCGCTTTTTGCCATAACTCGCGCATGGTCGTCATGTGCAAGAACTGTTGCTAGAATGATTTGATGACTATTCTGACTTTGAGGACGGCATGACGCAAAATCAAAACAATCTGATCTGGATCGACCTGGAGATGACCGGCCTGGACCCGGACAACGACCGCATTATCGAGATCGCCACCATTGTCACTGATGCGCAGCTGAGTATCCTCGCTGAGGGGCCGGTGCTGGCCATCCACCAGACCGACGAGGTGCTCGGCCGGATGGACGACTGGTGCACCCGCCAACACAGCCAGTCGGGCCTGACCGAGCGGGTCCGGAACAGCCGCATCAATGAACGCGAGGCCGAACTCCAGACCATCGAATTTCTGCGCAACTATGTCCCCGCCAACACCTCGCCCATGTGCGGCAACAGCATTTGTCAGGACCGGCGTTTTCTTTACCGCTACATGCCGGAGCTGGAGAGTTATTTTCACTATCGCAACCTGGATGTGAGTTCGCTGAAGGAGCTGGCGGCCCGCTGGGCCCCGCAAGTGCTGCAAGGCTTCAGCAAGAATTCATCCCACCTGGCGCTGGATGATATCCGCGATTCCATCCGCGAACTGTTGCACTACCGCGAACACTTCATCAAACTGCCTGGAGAGTGAGGCGGTCCAAGGCCCACTGCACATGTTCCCTGACCATCTCCGAGGGGTGATCCAGGCGCGCCTCTAGAGCGGATATGACCACCTCGTTTTTCGCGCCGTTGCCCAGCGCCACAGCGATATTGCGCAGCCAACGTTCGTGGCCGATGCGGCGGATGGGCGAGCCCTGCAGCCGCTCGTTGAACTCCTGTTCGCTCCAGCCGAACAGGTCCAGTAGCAGCGGCGTATCCAACTCATGGCGCGGCAGGAAATCATCCTCCTGCGACAGTTGCGCGAAACGGTTCCAGGGGCAGACCAATTGGCAATCGTCACAGCCGTAGATGCGATTGCCCATCATGGGCCTGAGTTCCACCGGAATACTGCCGTGCAACTCGATGGTGAGGTAGGAGATACACAAGCGGGCGTCCAGTTGATAGGGTCCGACGATGGCCCGGGTGGGGCAGATATCGATGCAGGCGCGGCAGCTGCCGCAGTGGTCCGCAACGGGTTCGTCGATGGGCAGGGGCAGGTCGGTGTAGACCTCGCCGAGAAAGAACCACGAACCGGCCGCGCGGCTGAGCAGATTGGTGTGCTTGCCGATCCAGCCCAGCCCCGCCTTTTCCGCCAGCGCCTTTTCCAGCACCGGGGCGCTGTCGACAAAGACCCGGTAGCCGAACTCCCCGATATGCGATTCGATCCAGTGGGCCAGTTGCTGCAGCCGTTTGCGCATCACCTTGTGATAGTCACGCCCAAGGGCGTAACGCGAGACGAAACCCAGTTGCGGATTGTTCATCACCGCCTCGGCATCGGCCGTCGGGGTCAGGTAATCCATGCGCACGCTGACGACCCGCACCGTGCCCGGCACCAACTGTTGCGGATCGCCGCGCAAGGCTTGGTGGCGTGCCATGTACGCCATCTCGCCGTGGAAATCGGCGGCCAGCCAGGCGCGCAGATGTTGCGTGGCCTGGTGCAGATCGATGTTGCTGATGCCGACCTGCTGAAAGCCCAGCGCGCGGCCCCTTTGCTTGATCGCCTGCGCCAGGGCCGGGTAGTCGACAGCCTCATCCGGCTGCGTTAATTTGTCCTTTTCAATCATAGGCCAATGATACCCGCCATGAGTCGCTTGCCATACACACTTTATCGCGCCGCCGAGGTGCGGGAATTGGATCGGATCGCCATCCAGGAGTTCGGTATCCCGGGCATTGAGCTGATGAACCGGGCC
>JASBUE010000054.1 GCA_030148045.1 Candidatus Tenderia sp. | reverse complement strand
AGACGTCGTCGTAGACCCCCGCCAGGCGCAGGATCACGGCGGGAATCTCGCCGCGCTCCTCACGGATCAGCGCCTCGGTGCGCACCTTCGACTCGGGATAGGCCCAGGTCGGCTCCAGCGGCCACTCCTCGGTGATGAATTGGCCCGGTTCGCCCGGCTTGTGCACGAGCATGGTGCTGGAGAAGATGAACTGCTCGACCTCGAAGCTGCCCTCGCGCAGGTCGCGCAGCAGGCCCCGCGTGCCCTCGACCGTGATCCTGTCGTATTGGGGACTCGGCTTGCCGAGAAAGTCGTAATAGGCGGCCAGGTGCACCACGCTGGCGATGCGGCTGCCGTGGTGCTCCCGCAGCACGCGCAATCCCTCCCGCACGCTGTCGTCGGAGGTGATATCCACCGGAATATATTCACAGCCGGGCGGGGGCGGGCTCGGCGCCTTGCGTTCGAGGCCGACGACGTTGTCGAAGCGCTTTTTCAAGCGCTGCATCACCGCGTCGCCGATGCGCCCCGAAGCGCCGGTGATCAGGACGATATCTCCCTTGGGTTCCATGCTTGTCACTCCTCTTCAAATTCCGGAATCAGGATAGCGGTGCCGCCCCGTCGACAGCGGGATCGATGCGCTAAAGCGGCATTTCATGTTCGTGCTCACCGGCAACCTGCGGCTGCGAGGCGGCCTGTTGTACTCGTATTTCTGCGGCATGATTCGTGGACTCTTTTTCTCTATTTTTCTTTGCGCCGATAATAATCAGTGTAAATAGTGTATGCATTGACTATTCGCAATGCCCTGACCATTGCAATATCTCGATCACCCGCGGCCACGCTGGCATGGCGACATCAGAACGGCTCGCGCCTCCAGAGGCGTTGCATCTGTAAATACATGAAATACATGAACGATGCCGTCCAGGCAATCAATGCCAACCCCGCCAAGGCCTCCATTCCCGTCATGAAACGCAACGCTCCCAGCGGTACCAGGCCGCCGTAGCCCAGCGAGGTATAGTTGGTGAACGAGAAACAGATGCATTCGGCCAAGCCGGGGAATACGCTGCCGGCAATCGCGCCATAGCCGTTTAACGATAAAATCTATGTGTGCACACAAGTCAATCGTCAATGCTTATCTCTTCAATTGAAATGACACACGGCTTCACCATCCGGCAAATGGAGATGACGATCGTCCGGCTCACGTTGCGATGCGGGTCGACGATCTCCGCGCCGCTGTTGGTGATGGTGGTAAACCCCTTGTAGGCGAGGGTGGCCGGCGGATGTCTCCGCGCCGATCATCACCCCGGTGCCCATGACAACGGCGCCGGTAAGCGTCAAGCTGTTTTTTTGGTATCGTCCCATGGGTTGTTCTCATTGTTCGGCGATCACCTGGCATACGACCGCGCTTGTTATTTGGAGTTCTGATTTTTTTCGCTCAGAACGCGCGGGGCGCTAGCGCACCGCGCCACCGTTACCGCTTTCCACGCCGGTACTGTGCGGCATCCCGGGCTTTTCCCGCGCCGCGGGAACAGCCAGTTGGCGCGGATCGCTTTTCAGCGCTGCCAGGTAAGGCCGCAGCAGGCCCGATACCTGGGCTATGGCGGCCGCCTGTATCGCCGCGCCGCCGCTATTCAATGGCCAGCGCAATTCCGGCAGGTCCGGCTCGATGACGATGACCGCTGCGCCGCAACCGCCGGGACAGCGATGGAAGGTAAGCGCTTGTCCGGACAAGTACCAGGGGCGTTGGCGGTAGAGCAACAGGTACAATATCTCTATCAGCGACCAGGGCTGCTGTAGCGCCCATGCGAGACCTTCCCGCCCCTCCCGGTGCATGGCCGTGTGGTGAATGATGAGTGCGTCCAGGCCGTGCCGGCAACACAAGGCCTCGGTAGGGGCAAGCTCTATGACGGCGCCGTCGCTGTACCATTCACCCTCGATCTCCAGCGGGCGATACAACACCGGCATGGCGGCGCTGGCCATGATGCGCGGCGCCAACTCGCCTTGAGAGAACAGGGTCTTGGCGCCGCGCGTCAGATTCACGGCCAGGCTGTAAAAAGGTATCCGGCAGTCCTCGAAGCATTTGGCCGTCAGATTCCTCCGAATAAAATCAATCGCCGCCCGCGTGTCCGAAATGCCGCTGTAACCACGGCCTTTGCGCACCATCATGTTCCAGAAGAAGCGCGGCCACGAATCCGGGGTCCAGTATTCACTCGTCCGCACCGCCGCGATCGTGTCCATCCATCGCTGCAACTCGGTGCCGCTGGCATAGACGCCTCCAACCAAGGCGCCGGCACTGCAGCCGGCGACGGCGGCGACCGCTATGCCCATCTCTTCAAGGGCCGCCAAAAAACCGGTATGCGCGAAAACGCCGCGGCCACCGCCCGAGCTCAACACCACGCCGGTGCTCACCGGCCTTTTCATTGTTCCCTTCCCATTACACTGGCCTTCATACCTGGGTGCTTCACAATACTTTGGGAGCCTCTATGCCCACAGCTCCAGGACAAGATTCGACATCACCGCCTTCAATATGTCGTTGCGGGTGATGATGCCCGCCAACACCCCCGCCTCGACGATCGGCATCGCCCCGACATGCTGGGCGACGAACAGGCGGGCGATATGGCGCACATCGGTGTCCGGACTCGCCGTCAACACGGGCGTTTTCATCAGCAGCCCGACGCGATCGCTGAGCTTATGCGGCGGCTGTGGCCGGTAGTTTTCGCTAAGGCCGCCCGCATAACGCAGAATATCCCGATCCGACACGATGCCCACCAGCCTGCCCGACTCCGACACCACGGTCAGGTGACGAAACCGGCTGTTGCGCAGCACCCTCAATGTTTCATCAATGGTCGTTTCGGGCGTCAGGGTCACCACCGAGGTACTCATGATCCGTTCCGCAAACAGGACGGTGCCCACTTGCGGCAATTCACTCACCGTTCGATAGGCCTGTTTGACGCCCGCCTGCCGCCCCTCTTTTCCGGTGTCGTGGTGCTCTTCTTCGTCTATGGGGCGCGATGCGGAAATCGCCTCCGTCTTCGCCACCCCGCCCGGCTTGAAAAGTTTTTCAAGGGGCATGATCTCATGGCTGCCGTTTAATCCCTGAATGATAAAAGTCATCGCTCATCGCCCTCGCCGTGCTTCGTTATGCTTAGAGCCTAACCCGTCAACCTAATATGCCGTGTTAATAAGGCAAGTCGCCCGCACCGGCGTGCCGGGCAACTTATGAACGCCTCAAGTATTCATGATTACGGCGCCTGCGCCGGCTTTCAAAGCGGCGTCGGGCCCAGGGGCGTAGCAGCCGCTTGAGCCATGATGAGTGATAATGGTGCCCCAGTTGCCGGCGCGGATCGGAATGGGAGGTGATCCAATTCAAAAACCAGCCATAGCCCCGATTGCCCAACAGGCTGTAGAGGGCGCGATTGACGACCGCTGTTTCCATCTGCGGTTTCAGCGCCCGTTGCCAGAGCCGGTCATAGTCCTCGCCGTTGAGCAGGCTCTGCGCCGCCAGCACGCCGGAGGAGATGGCCAGGCGCATGCCGAACCCCCACAGCGTGTCCTGAAAGCCGGCCTGTTCCCCCACCTGTGGATGAGGACCGCTGTAGGCGCTGGCGGGGATGCGGAAATTGGCGCCGCCGCCATGGGGCAGGGGGTTTTTCATCTCCAGGCCGACGAGGCGCTGAAAGGCCTCCACCGTGCGCTGTACATATATCTTCTGCTGCTTGAGGCCGGCGAACATGCAGCTTTTTACCGTACCCCTGCCGTTCATCACCAGCAGGTAGGCATAGCCTTGAGGGGCGAGCTCGTCGTCGCAGATCACCCAGTAACCATTGGCCATATCGGTATCGAAGTGATATCCCACCGCGATGGCATCGGCGGCGCGCGGCCCGGCGGCCAGGATGGCCTCGCCGTCCGGGCGGCGCAGACGGCTGTTGAAGCGCACCTCCACGCCCAGGGCCCGCGCCTGCCGCAGCAGGGCGCTGTCGAGCGTTTGCGGCCCGGGGCCGCGTTCCACCAGATAAAACAGTGGCGCGTCGCTTTCGATCCGGTAGCGTTTTCCGGTGCAATCGAAGGCGGTGCCTTCGTGGCAGGGCAAGGCCGTAAAATCGGTCGCCAGCCCCTGTTCCCGCAAGACCGCCAGGACATCCGTTTCGCTGCTCCAGTTTTCCAGCCCCTGGAAATCGCCGCCGAAACGGTGCCCCACCTCGTTGTGCATTTCGTGCACCACCACCCGGCGCCCCGCTCGCGCCAGCGTGATGGCCGCGGCCAGACCCGCCGGTCCGGCGCCGGCGATCTCGACGATCTCTCCCGAGGCGGACACGCCGGGAAACTCACTCATTGGGCACCCCTAAAAATTCGTAATACCGGATGCCTGTCTCGGAAGACAGGCATCCGGTATTTCCATCTCAGTAATAAAAAAAGCGCGGCCGGGTGGCCGCGCAAATCTCTTCCAATTGCTTGATACCATGCAGGTGTTTCTAGAACGCCATGTCCACGCCCAGGGCCAGCATGTTCTCGAGGTTGGTCGCCGTGTGTTCGTCGACACCGCTGCCGATGGGGTTTTTCTTGTCGCTCTCGAGATTGAAGTACGCGCGCGCAAACAGCCCGATGTTGGGGTTGGGATAATACTTCACGATCGGGGCGAGGAAGGAGGCGTCCACGTTGAGCGGCTCGCTGCTGCCCATGGGCAGCTTTTCCAGACCGCCCGGCGCCATCCAGTCGTAGCGCAGGCCCAGCATCCAGTTGGCGTTCATACGCCAGTCCGCCTCGGCGCTGAAACCGGCGCCATCGGTCTCCCACACCGAATTGGCCGCCATCATGTTGCTGCCCCAGGTCGGCGCGTCGATGGAGTCGGCGATATAGGTGCCGTAGACATCCCAGTCGCCCCACTGGGCGCAGGCGCCGACCCCCCAGCGCGTGATATCGGTGGCCTGATCGGCGTACACAATCGTGCCGCCCATATTCAGGGTCGAGATGGCCGCGTAGGGGGCATTGTAATAGAAGGCCGACACCTGGGAGCTTGCCGCGCCGACCATGAAGTCGTAACGGCCCATGACATAGGTGTCGTAACGGTTCTCCTTGGTCCCGTCCGTGTTCACCTTGTCGTTCACCGCCATGCCCACCTGGTACAGGAAGCCGCTGCCGAAACCGCCCGGCCGGCCGTGGATGGCGATCCCCGTCTGGTTGGGCGCGTTATAGAGCAGGGGCTCGAAGGGTAAAACGGCGTAGCCCTCGGCTCCTGAAAATGCCGAACCTTTGGTCAGGCCGTACATCTTGCTGGAAAAGGCCAGCGGCAGCAGCGGAATGCGGTTGATGGTGGGTGGAAAACTGCTGGTTTCCGCCTTGGGCCCGATGGGATCCAGCTGCTGGCGGTGGGTGGGGAAGGCGTAGAGCCCGGAGGGATCGAAATTACCGACCGTCACATTGGCCACGCCCGGCTTGCCCAGGTTGCTGAAAATCAGGAAGGCCCGCTCGAAGGCGACGGCGGAACCTTCCTCCTGTGTGTTGTACTCCGCCTCCAGGAAGTAGCCGAGGTTTTCCCGCGCCGTGCCGGCGAAGAACAGGTTGACGATCTTGGGCACCACGAAGTCCACCTGCTCGCGGACGCCGTCATTCTTCATCTCGCCGGTTTCCTGCTTGAAGCTGGGACGCTGGATTTCGGCGCGGATGCGCACCGCCATGATCTTGGAAATGTCATCGACCACCACCGGCCCCTGCGCGCCCTCGTAGACATGCTTGGCCTGGGTGCCGCCATCGGCCGAGCCGGGCATCTGGTAACCGTTTTCCTTGAATTGCTGACCGAACAGCGTCAGGCGCGGTTCATTGGTATGACACAGCGCGCAGTTTGCCTCATATTTCCGGGCGAAGGCCGGAATCGCCTCGGCACCGCCGATATCCATGGCAAACATGCCGATGGCACTGACACCGAGCACCCCGGTTGCCGCGACGCGGCGTATTGCAGAAGATATATTTGAACGCATATCGTCTCCTCGATTATGTAGGTTCTCTATCATCCTAAACGACTCTCTACCTACCCTCTTCTCAAACCACCCGGCGTGACAAGCACCCCGGGGGCTCTCCCTGTATCTACACCTTTCAGTTCTCCGAAGACAGAGCCCCAAGCGGCGAACACAGTTTTTTATATATTTGTTTAGAGTTACATATAGCTAACATAATTACAGATAGCCAGCATAACAGTTATAATCATATGACGGAATGCAGATCCGCACCTGATTTATCCGCCGCCCGCCCGTCAATTCCGCCGCGTCAATGATCGCGGTTTTTCCGCCGCGCGCACAGCGAAGACTTTGTAAAACAGCACCCGGATCAGGGTGAAATATCAGCCATCGCCATAACCCCCGCTCAGGCCGGGAAAGAAACCGCGCCGGCCGAGCGTCCGTCAAACTCGGCAACGGCTTCCGTATGCCCTGCTTGCGGGGGAACGGCCCATGGTGTCCCTGCTTTAACTCTTTAATAGATGTAATATAACGGCCGCGGGCGGCATTAAATTAATCCGGCCAACCCGTCGGCGGCCGGCTTGCGCTTCACGATCCGCCATTATTCCACCGTTGCCGCGTCCGCCAGGAACCGGCGGAGCAGGCGCCTCTCCCTGCCGCCGAGCGCGCCGAACATGACGCCTATGCCTGCGTCCCTGGCATGCAACACCCGGCCACGCAGGCAGCCGCCACCGGGAAGCTCTACCTCCACCATCGCGCTCGTCGATAGAGGCTGTCCGGCAAGCCGGATGAACATGCCGTCCGGCGAGAGGTCACACGCCCTGCCACGCAGGGTGGTACCGTCACGGCAGCGGACCAACACGTCCAGCGACACCCGGCTGCGTTTTTTCCATCGATGCTCCAAAGCCTCGCTCCCCGTTACACCCACCAGCACGCGGCGACATGTTTACCGGGCGCGCTCTTTGTTCGGCTCTTTGCGGCGTTGTTCGCCCATGATCATTCCCGCTTCACCCTGTCTTGGTCGCGAAATCGCAGCCGCGGCAGAAATGCCGGCGTGCGCGCGGCATAGCGGTCGTAGACGGCACCGAACTCCGCCCTTACCTCCTTCTCCTCGTGACGCGCCAGCCTGAGATACATGTAGACCAGCACGGGGAACATCAGCAGCGTCAGGATGGTCGGCCACTGCAGCAGGAAGCCGAACATGATCAGGACGAAGCCGATGTACTGAGGATGACGAACACGGGCATACGGCCCTTCGGTCGCCAGGGTGCCTCTCTTCTGAGCGTTATACAGCACCCGCCAGGCGGCGGCGAGCAGCCAGAAACCGGCGCCGATGAACAGCATGCTCAGGATATGAAACGGTCCCCAGTGGGGATTGGCCTGCCAGCCGAACAGCATCTCCAGCAGGTGGCCGGCGTCGTGGGAGAGCCAGTCCACCTGCGGATAATTGCTCTGCAGCCAGCCGGAGAGAAAGTAGATCGTCAGCGGAAAACCGTACATCTCGGTGAACAGCGCCACCAGGAAGGCGGAGAAGGCACCGAAGGAACGCCAGTCGCGTTTGGTTTGCGGCCTGAAAAAACTGAAGGCGAAGAAGATGAAGATCGCCGAGTTGATGATCACCAGCGACCACAGGCCGTAGGCGGGCGCGGCGTCAGTCATGTTTGTGCTCTTCGCCGTGGCCACCGTGCATGAACAGATGTAGCAAGGGGCAGGCGAGCAGGATCAGCCACGGCAGCCACCCCAGTGCATGGAGGCGATGTTCGCCGAACAGGAAAACCCCCGCCACCGCGACAAAGCCGAGCAGCGCGATCCCGCCGCGCGAACGCCACCATGGCACTTTTTGTCCGGCGTCCATATTCATCCCGTTCACAGACTGACGCGCCGCAGGCGCGAGGCATTGGTGATCACCGACACCGAGCTGAAGCTCATGGCCGCGGCGGCAATGATGGGCGACAACAGCAGGCCGAAGAAGGGATACAACACCCCGGCCGCCACCGGCACCCCCAGTGAGTTATAGATAAAGGCGAAAAACAGGTTCTGACGGATGTTGCGCATGGTGGCGCGGGACAGGCGCCGCGCGCGCACGATACCGCGCAGGTCGCCCTTGACCAAAGTGACACCGGCGCTCTCCATGGCCACGTCGGTGCCGGTGCCCATGGCGATACCCACCTGGGCCTGGGCCAATGCCGGTGCGTCGTTGATGCCGTCGCCGGCCATGGCCACCACCTTGCCCTCGGCCTGCAGTTGCTTGACGATCGAGGCCTTCTGATCCGGCAGCACCTCGGCCTGCACCTGGTCGATGCCCAGCTTGCCGGCCACCGCCTCGGCGGTCTTGCGGTTGTCGCCGGTGAGCATGACGATCTCGATACCTTACTCGTGTAAAAAGCGGATCGCCTCCGGGGTGGTCTCCTTGACCGGATCGGCCACCCCGATCAGGCCGGCGGCCTGGCCGTCCACGGCCAGAAACATCACGGTCTGCCCCTGGGCCCGGCCGGCATCGGCCTGCTGCGGCAAATCCCCCGCATCGATGCCGAGATCCTCCAGCAGCTTGATGTTGCCCAGAGCGACCTTACGGCCGTCCACCACACCGGTGACCCCCTTGCCGGTCAGCGATTGAAAATCGTTCGACGGCGCCGGTTCAACATGGCGCTTTTCGGCGCCGCGCACGATGGCGGCGGCCAGCGGGTGCTCGCTGGATTTTTCAATGCTCGCCGCCAGGCGCACGATCTCGGTTTCCTCGAAGCCTTGCGCCGCTGTCACGCTGACCAGCTCGGGATGGCCCTCGGTGAGCGTGCCGGTCTTGTCCACCACCAGGGTATCGACCTTGCGCAGCTCTTCCAGCGCCTCGGCGTTCTTGAACAGCACGCCCATCATGGCGCCGCGCCCCGTGCCCACCATGATCGACATGGGCGTCGCCAACCCCAGGGCACAGGGACAGGCGATGATCAGCACCGCCACGGCATTGATCACGGCATGTGCCAGCTTCGGTTCCGGCCCCCAGACGTTCCAGACGATGAAGGTAATAATGGCGATGACCACCACCGCCGGCACGAAATAGCCGGAGACGATATCCACCAGTTTCTGGATCGGGGCGCGGGAACGCTGGGCCTCGGCCACCATCTGGACAATCTGCGCCAGCAGGGTGTCGGCACCCACCTTTTCCGCTTTCATCAACAGGCCGCCGGTGCCGTTGACGGTAGCACCGATGAGCCGTTCGCCGGCGCTCTTATGCACCGGCATCGGTTCGCCGGTGACCATGGAGTCATCCACGCTGCTGTCGCCCTCCAGCACCTCGCCGTCCACCGGCACCTTCTCGCCGGGCCGCACGCGCAACCGGTCGCCGACCTGCACCGCCTCGAGCGCGATCTCCTCCTCGCGCCCGTCGGGCCGGATCACCCGCGCGGTCTTGGCGCTGAGGTCGAGAAGCGCCCGGATCGCGTCCCCGGTCTTCTCGCGCGCGCCGAGCTCGAGGATCTGGCCGAGAAGGACGAGCACGACGATCACCGCGCCGGCCTCGAAATAGACGCCGACGTTGCCCTCCGCGTCGCGGAAACCCTCCGGAAAAATGCCCGGCGCCATCACGGCAACGACGCTGAAGAGATACGCCGCGCC
>JASBUE010000052.1 GCA_030148045.1 Candidatus Tenderia sp. | reverse complement strand
GGCGGCCAGGGAGGCGCCGCTGCCACCCAGGCCCAGTACGCCGATGCCAGCCCCGACGGCAGCGTCGAACAACTGCAGCATCACCTCTTCGGAGAAGATGTCGCTGCCCAGCAGCAGCGCCCGGTTGTCGCCAAAATCGGTCACGCCGGCCGGCGTCGGCCAACGGGTGGCGACCTGGTCCGCCCCCGCCGCGCCTTCCCGAAACATCACATCCACCAGGCCGCGGCGGCCGTCGAGCCAGGCGATGCGGTCAGCGTTCAGCGCCGGGCGGGACTGCTCGGTGATATGGTTGGTGATGCGGATCGTCTCCCCGCTGGAGAGGCGGTAGGCGTAGATGTCGGTATTGGCGCCCGAACGTTTGTCCTGCCAGGCAATGAGGTCACCATGAATCACTGGAAAGGTTTGGTCGCCACTCTCAACGACCACCGCGATCTCGGTGGCAGTGGGAAAGTGATAGGCATAGATGTCGTAATTGCCGTTGCGGTCATCCTGCCACACGGCGTAGTCGCCGGACACCCGCGGGCGCAGCTGCTGGCTGGCGGCGCTGCTCACCACGATCTCCTGTCCGCTGCCGAGATCATAGGCATAGATGTCGTCACTGCCGTTGCGGTTGTCCACCCAGACCACATAGTTGCCAGAGACGACGGGATTGTATTGACTGCCGGCGGCCTGGCTGATTACGGATGTCGTGGCGCTGGAGATACGGTAAGCGTGGATATCGCTGAACCCACCCTGATAGGACTGCCAGACGATGTAATCCCCGGACAGCTGCGGATACCACTGATTGTCCGCCGCCGTGGAAATCGCCAGCTCCGTCGCGCTGGAGAGGCGGTAGGCGTAGATGTCATCATTGCCGTTGCGCCCGTCCTGCCACACCACATAGTCGCCGTCGATCTGGGGAAAGCGCTGGTTGTGCAACGCCGTGGTGACGGCAAAGCCGGTGCCGCTGGAGAGACGGTAGGCGTAGATGTCGGCATTGCCGTCGCGATAGTCCTCCCATACCACGTAGTCGCCGGAAACCTTGGGGGAACGCTGCACCCCGCCCGCGGTACTAATGGGGAACTCGGTGGCGGTGGAAATGCGGTAGCCGTAGATGTCCCGATTGCCGTTGCGGTTGTCGGTCCAGACGATATAGTCCCCCGCCATGTCGATCTCGGCGGCCGCGAAGCTGTTATCGAAGGGGACGTCGGTGACCTCGAAATTCCGGCCGCCCAGCAGCTCTGCCAGCGCGGGCGAGGCAACGTCCCCCACCACCAGCACCTTGACAGGACCGGGGGGCGGCGGGTTGGCATCTTGAACAGTGGCAGTAGCACCGATGGACAGCTCGCGGAAGCTATTGGCATCGTCCTCGCAGGCCGCCAACAGCAATGTAAGCACGACCAGCACAGCACCGCCGAAACGGCCGATTTCACCGCCTGAACTCACACACACGTCCTCATCAACAACCCGGACCAAATTTTATCACAGCCTCTCGCCATTCCCGGCCGTGGCGTTTTTGTGGTAGAAAGTGAACACCATGACCACACTTTCCGATCCCGCCCGGTGGCCCGAGCTGTACGGCGACGCCCTCTACCGCCACGCCTATTTCCGTCTGCGCGATGAGATGCTGGCCGAAGAGCTGGTCCAGGAGACCTTTCTCGCCGCCCTCAAGTCGCGTCAGCGCTTTGCCGGCAAATCATCCGAAAAGACCTGGTTGATCGGCATCCTCAAACACAAAATCGTCGATCACCTGCGCAAGGTGATCCGTGAGCAGCCGCAAAACGAAGTATTCCAAGAACTGGATGACATACACCTTGAATCATTCGACGGCAAAGGGCACTGGAAGTTCGACGTCAGCCGCTGGAACGATCCCGACGCCGCGCTGGAACAACAGCGCTTCTGGACCACCCTGGAGGCGTGTGTGGCGCGCCTACCCGGGCGCATGGCGACCCTGTTCATCCTGCGCGAGATCGACGGCCTGGACAGCGACACGATCTGCAAGGAACTGAAACTTTCGTCGACTAACAACCTGTGGACCATGCTCTCCAGGATGCGCATGCGCCTGCGGCAATGCCTGGAGCAGCAATGGTTTGATATTCACAACGCCAGGTAAAAAAACGATGATGAACTGCAAACAGGCGTCTGAGATGGCGTCGCAGCAACTGGACCGGGAACTCGGCCTGCGCCAGCGCCTGGGGCTGAAGCTGCACCTATTGATATGCCGCTATTGCCGCAACTATGCCCGCCAATTGGCCTTCTTGCATCGTGCCGCACCTAAGCTGCAGGCCTATATTGAAAGCCGCGACGAGCACCGCCTGACGGAGCAACAAAAGGAAAAACTGCGCCAAGTGCTGCAACCGCGCGACTGAGCCCGGCTCAATTCGATCCCGACTATGATCTAAACTTGGAAACGGGGGTCAGCAACACACATGGCGAGGCGACGTGATAATTCAGCGAACCCAATTTCTGCGCGCGCTCATTGCACCTCTGGTGCTGGTGTGCTGTGCCGTGCACGCCGCCAGTAGCACACCCCCCCGTGGCTACGCCTACGCCCCCAATATTCACGACGGCTCCATCTCCCTGTTCAAGGTCGACGCCGGCGGTAGGCTGGAGGCGCTCAACACCCTCAGCGGCGGCAGCGCGCCGCGCGATCTGGCCGCCACCGGCGAGACACTGTATGTCGTCGATATCTGGGCCGCTACACTCACGGCGTTCACGCTGGACAGCAACACCGCAAGCCTGCGCCAGAAAGGCGTGCCGCTGACCACCGGCCAAAGCCCGGAAACGGTCACCATCGATCCATTGGGGCGCTTCGTCTATGTCACCAACGGCGACAGCGACAGTATCCAGGTGTTTCGTATCGAGAACCAACAGGGTGAACTGTCCCCCGTGGGACACTTTGCCAGTGGCGCCTACCCTACCGACATCGCCGTCGATCCCTGCGGTCGCTGGCTCTATGTCACCCACTATGCCGGCCACAGTGTCGGCAGCCATGCCATCGACCCGCACAGCGGCGCGCTGCGGGCCCTGGGCAATGTGGCCACCGGCAACAGTCCCGCGGCGGCGGTGGTGGCACCCGCGGGCGACTATCTATACGTGGCCGACGGTCTCGGCAGCACCCTGTCCATCTACCGGATTGATGGCGAACACAGCACACTGACGCCCATCGGCCGCATTGAGGCCTCCGCCTACCACTATGCTATTACAGTGGACCAAGCGGGCCGTTATCTTTACACGGCCAATTTCGGCTCTAACGATGTCACCACGTACGCCCTGCAAGCCGACGGCATGCCGGTCAAAATAGCCAGCGTCGCAGCCGGCATCGGCCCCTTTTCCATCGCCCTGGATCGCGGCGGCCACCATGCCTATGTCGCCAACGTACGTAGCAGCAGCATCGACGTCTACAGTGTCCATCCCAAACAGGGCATACTCAGCCCGGTGCAGACCGTACAGGCCCAGCCCGGCAGCGCCACCATCGAACTCAGCGCGGCGCAGCGGCACAGTTGCCGGTGATCAGTCTCGCTTACGCGCCAGGGTTACCCCGTCGCCGATCGGCACCAGGCTGATATCGACGCGCTGGTCCTGATAGATAAACGTATTAAAATCGCGAATGGCGCGGGTGTCGTCCGTATCATTATCCGGGTCGGCGACGCTGCCGCCCCACAACACATTGTCCACCGCGATCAAGCCACCCGGGCGAATCAACGCCAGGCAGCGTTCGTAGTAATTGCGCTGATTCTGCTTGTCAGCATCGATGAAGGCGAAGTCGAAACTGTCGCCCTGATCGTCGGCGACCAGCGCGTCCAGCGTTTCCAGCGCCGGGGCCAGGCGCAGTTCGATCCTGTCGGCCACCCCGGCCTGTTGCCAGTAACGCCGGGCGATGTCGGTCCACCCCTTGCTCACGTCACAGGCGATCAGCCGGCCGTCCTCGGGCAGCACCTGGGCCAGGGCCAGGGCACTGTAGCCGGTGAAGGTGCCGACCTCGATGACGCGCCGGGCGCCGAGCAGCTTCGCCAGCAAGGCCATGAACTGGGCCTGGTCGGCGGAGACCTGCATCATGCCCATTTCCAGCTGATCCGTTTCGTGCCGCAAGGCCGCCTGCACTGGCGTGTCGCGCAGGGACACCGAAAGCAGGTAATCGTAAAGCCGTTCGTTCAACTCCAGGGTCCGCTTGCCCATGGCGTCACACTCCTTGGCGAATTATTAACCCGGGTCATTCAGTTTAGTGGCTTAAGCCGATTCCACCGCGTTGAGGTAAGCCTTGTGATAGCGGCTGGCGTAGCGGCTCTTGAAACCGGTGTCGGCGCCGGGCTCGAGCATCTGGTAATCGATGCTGATGCGGTCGGCGGCAAAGGGGCGGAACAGATTGTCGGCGAAAGCGACGTGATCCGGATGATGGCGGTAGCTGTCGATCACGGCCTGATGGACGAAGCGCACCAGGAAACAATAGCGATAATCGGCGCCCTCTTTCACCGCCTCGCCGGTCATCACCTCGCGCACCCCGGGGATCCGGCTCAATACGCGCCGGCCTTCGGCCATCATGGCCTCGGCGTCTTCCGGCGTCATGCCTTCGATGTTATAGATGATCAGGTGCTCCACCGGCAACCAGGGCGCGCACTGCGACAGCACTTCGGCGGCGCGGCCGGCGCTGCCCCAGGCGCGCAGGCAACGTTCCACCTCCCTGCCCACCGCCTCTTTGACGCCTTGCTTGAGGGCGGTGAAACTGGCGTTGCGGGCCTGTTTCATCTGCTCGCGCATGGACTGGGCGGCCAGATCTGACAGCGCGGTGTAATAGTTGATCTTGGCCACGCCATGGGAGGTAAGACGGCGGAACTGATCTTCGCTCAGACCGCTGCCGCCGTGAATCACCAGCGGAATATTGACCGCCTGATGGATCTGTTTGAGACGCTGAAAATCGAGCTTGGCGCGGCCCTTGAGCCGACCCTGCACGGTACCGATGGAGACGGCGAGAAAATCCACGCCGGTACGTTCCACATAGGCCTTGGCCTCGGTCGGCACGGTGTAGGCCGACTCGCCCGGATGCTGTTCGGCCCCCTCACCCTCCATGCCGGCCACATAACCCAGCTCACCCACCACCGGCACGCCGCAGCTGTGGGCCGTCTCCACCACCGCGGCGGTGGCGCTGATATTGTCGGGCAGGGACTGGCCGGAGGCGTCGAGCATGACACCGTTACAACCGAGATTGATGGCACACACCACCGCTTCGCGACTGGCGCCGTGATCGAGCTGAATCGCCACCGGCACCGAGGCGCGCCGCGCCGCGGCCTCTACGGCGGGCAACATGAGTTCGAAATCATAATGGGCGAAGTGGGGTTCGGCGATGCTCAGAATCACCGGCGCGCGGCAGCGTTCGGCGGCATCGATCACCGCTTCGAGAAAATCGAGACTGACCAAATCGAAGGCCCCCACCGCATAACTATTGTCATAGGCATGATGGAGCATGTCGCGCATGTTGACGATTGGCATTGCCTTTCTCCTGCTTCGCTAACGTATGTATGCGTTATTGTAACCTACGCGCCCTTGTCGTCCTCGTGCAGTCGCTGCTCCAACGCCGCGTCCATCAGCTGCAACACCCTGCCGCGGTATTTGGATGCGGCGTAGTGATAGTAGTTCAGCTTGCAGGGTACCGGCATGTGCAGGGTATCGCGGCCCTGGTCCTCGAACTCCACCCAGGCCAGCAGGGGCAGATCGTTCTGACGGGTATTGACACAGGCCCACTCGTCGCGGTCCAGGATCATGGCCACACCCGGGAGCTCATCGAACTCCAGCCGCAGCGGCATGGCGAAATGCATTCTTGCGCGGCGCCAGAGATTGTACAGTTTCGCCTCGATGGCATCGCCACGTTGTTCATACACCGGGACATCATCGACCCTGCTCACCGAGGCTCCCTAACTCGTCAGGCTAGCGAAGAGCGTCGGCAGTTTTTCCGGCAGCCGCTGGACGTGATCGATGACGGTGTAGTTGTTGGCCCCGAAGATACGCTTGACGTAACTGTCGGCATTCGGATCCAATGTCAGGCAGTAGCTCATAATGCCCTTGCTGTAGAGCTCGTCCACCGCCTTCTTGGTATCCATGCGCAGGTGCTGGGGGTCGCGCTCGTCCACATCGGCCGGCTCGCCGTCGCTCACTACCAGCAATAGTTTTTTGCGTTCCGGTTGTTTCAGCAAATGCTTCGCGGCATGGCGCATGGCCGCCCCCATGCGGGTGGACAGACCGCCCTGCATGCCGGCCAGGCGTGACTTCACCTCATCGTCCAACTTTTGATTGAAGTCCTTGAAGCGGTAATACTGCACGTCATGACGGCCGTCGGAGGCGAAGCCGTGGATGGCGAAGGGGTCGCCGATGCCGTTGATGGCGGTGGCCACCAGGGCGCAGGCCTCGCGGGTCAATTCCAGCACGGTCTTATCGCTGCCCTCCACCTTTTCATTGGTGGACTCGGACAGATCGAGCAGGATCACCACCGCCAGGTCGCGATTCTGGATCACGTTGCGCATGGTGATGCGCGGATTGGGCTGGTCGCCCATGCGAATGGCGATCATGGCGTCGATGGCGGCGTTGATGTCGATCTCGTCGCCGTCTTCCATATTACGTACCCGCTGCACCCCTTCCGGTTGCAGCATGTCGATGATCTGCTTGATGCGATACGTCACCGGCTTGTACTCGACCAGGATATCCTCGATCACCTCCGGGTCGCCCTTGGGCTGACGCCGCTCGTAGACCGCCGCCCAGTCGGGACGATGCAGCTGCACCTGATAATCCCATTCGTGATAATGAAAAGGGTCGCTGACCGGCTCCTTGCCCTCCATCTGGTTGTAACTGACGCCCTCGTCCTCATAGGGAAACAGCTCACTCTCCAGCACCCAGACCTCCTGGGCGTCGTCACCGGCCAGTTCGGTGTCCACCTCGTTGACCATTTCCATGACATTGACGTACTTGCGCACCTGGCGCTGGCTGGCGGCGACATATTCCTCGCTGTCCTGCCAGGCGAATTCGTCGAAGTCCCAGATCAGGCGGTTATCATCGCGGTAGGGAATGCGCATCGATTCCAAAATACGCAGGCTGGGCAGCTCCTTGCGTGCCGCCAGGATGTTGTGCAGCTCCAGGCCGATATGCCAGGAGAACTGGGGATCGTCCTTATTGGCCTCGATATTGGTGTGAAATTTTTCCGCTAGGGCGTTCAACCCGGCATCGTCTGATTTGACGTTGGCATCCAGCAGCATCAGGGCCATGTGCTCCAGCATGGGAATGGCGGCGTGCCGGGCCGGCTCCGGATAGTCCATATCCAACAACGAACGCCACAGCTTTCTCAGCCCGGGGAAATTCTGGATGGCGCGGTACTCGATACGCGCGTCCTCGGCCAGGCCGATAAAGAACATCTGCGCCGGGCCGAGCTGTTCGGCCGACAAGGGCTCGGGGGTATAGAGCAAATGGGCCCCCATGTGCACGGCGGTAGCGCGATACAACTCCGTGCCCGACACATCACCGATACTGTCCACGGCGTCAGGCAGATGCATTACCCGCGCCTCAAGATAGGGACGAAAACCTTCATGATCGGCGGCCGTGGGACGGATAAAAAAGTCACGCCCCCACAGGGCGCGCAGATAAAAATTGATCTTGCGCTGACTATCGATGAACAGGGTGCCGCGCCGCTCCTTCTGCAACATGGCCTGACTGTCTTCGGTCTTCAGGCCGAAGTAGGCCTGTTGCCCCTGGAGATCGCGGGCATAGGCCTGCGCGCCCCACAGGGCCCAGCGCTTGAGACCGCTGAGGGTGAGCTTGCCGAGCAGTTCATCGAGCACATCCAGCATGGGACGCAGACCGCGCGGCGCCTTGGCCGAGAGCTGATGGATCAGCCCCAGATAACCGCGCAGCAGCTCGGGATCACCCAAGCGTCGCGCCACGGTCGGCAAGGTGCTGAAAAGCATGGCGATGACCTCGCCCGAGGTCATGGACGAAAGCTTCATGGCGGCGCTGATGCAGTCGCGGATGATATCGTCGCCGCACTCCTTCACCACCGCCGGCATCTCGTCCAGAAACGAGGTCACCAGGCGCGCGCCGCGTCCGAGACTGGCCAGACCCTTGGCGCCTTCCAGGTAGTCATGCAGACCCTGCGGCGACATGCAACGCGCCGCCTCGTGAAAGGTGGAATCGAGGGTATCCTTCAGCTCGGGCGCGGCCTTTTCGAGTTGTTCGCGATAATCATCCAGGTTGATGGCCATTGTTTAAACCTCCGGTTTACGCTTGCATGTAGGTTGGGCTGAGGCACGAAGCCCAACGGCGGCTAACCACCTGCCCATGTTGGGCTGCACTTCGCTTAGCCCAACCTACGCCCTTCTCCTCTGCAAGGGGAGAGGGGATTTCCGTGGTTTTATTCAAAAAACGTGCTTACCGCCGCGTCCAGCGTTTCGCGCATATCCGGGTCGTCGGTCAACGGCCGCACCAGGGCCACGCGACAGGCCACATCGGGTTTGACGCCCTTGTTGATGAGCTAACCGGCATAGACCAGGAGACGCGTGGAGATACCCTCGTCCAGGCCGTGGCCCTTGAGGTTGCGGGCGCGATGGGCAATCTGCACCAACTTGCCGGCGGTCTCTTTATCGATGCCGGCCTCGGCGGCGATGATGTCG
>JASBUE010000042.1 GCA_030148045.1 Candidatus Tenderia sp. | reverse complement strand
AGGGTTACCTCTCTATGGTTCTAATTGAAAGTTCGCACTTCCATCAGAACCGGTAACCCTCACTATTTTCAAGTCAGGTGTCAGATTAAGTCGAAACTACTTCAACTTATGTAGCGCAGAATTTATTTATCTATTGTAGATCACCTGTCCGTGTTCAACCTGCAATGTATTGTGACGGTTTGCCTCGATCGTTTTTTCTCCGACGGTGGCAGTGGTGTTTACGCCAACCCTGTGGTCAGGATGAATGAGATACACGCGGACAGTCCGAATGCGTGTTTATTCCTTAACATACTATTTCGCATGTTTTTGTAAATAACTAAGAATCGTTTCAAGTGCCTCTTGATTCGGTACGGGTTTACCCATCGATGCCATGTTCCGCGTCATGCGCTGTATAACCGCCGGCCACTCATCGCTGGTGTGTTGCTTTGGGTCAGGCAAGGCGTGACATTGCGAACAAGTGGTATCGAATAATTTACCTGCAGGCGTATTCAGATCCTTATATAGGGTTTTGTCCATTGGCTTTTGAGCGTGCTTTTGCAAATAGGCAAGCAATGCCTCTAATTCGCTATCTTCGGGGGCCTCGATACCGTGCATCATCCGCATCATGTTGTGGCCACTCATCATCTGCATACGCTGATTCATGCGATCAACCACTCGCGGCCATTCTTCCGCCGTGTGCATTCCAGGGCCGGGCAGGTTATGACACTGCACGCAATATCGCGCAAGTAACTGTGCCCCGTTTGATTGAGGTTCAGGAAGATCGTTTGGATCAACGCCCGGCGGCAGTTGAGCACCCATCATCTCTTTCATCATGCTTTTCATGCCGTCTCGATCCATCATCATTCCACCGCCCATCATTCCCGCCATGGATAGGGGCGAGCTATATAAGCTCATAAGTCCTGTTGCTCCGGCCAGGAACAAGACCGCACCGATGATCAAAGTTCGATTCCTTCTCATGGGTTTCCTCCTTCGATATCCTTTTTCATGCGCTCGAAGGTCTCGCGGTCGAGCTCGCCACGGGCATAGCGTTTTTTCAGGAGGTCCAAGGGTGACTCATTCGACGATGGTTCATCTTTATTCCTTTCCATCACCCATTTGACGATCAATACCGCCCCGGCGATAACCAGAACCCAAAATAATATTGAAAAAAACCACATGCCGCCCATCATGCCCCAACCGGCCCCGTCATTCATCATGTCCATCATGGTCATCTCTCCTTCCATTTGATTAATGGTGGGGCCTGTTAGGCCCCACCTTCGGTAACATCAGCCCTGTGTCTCGATGTCGGTAAGCACAAAGCGACCGTCCTTCGTCTTGATAAACTCAAAGTCCACTGTGTCGCCGACCTTGACGTCTTCCAGCAGGTCCGCATCATCGACGTCGAAGAACATTTTCATACCCATCCAGCCGAGGGTCTTGATGGGGCCATGCTTGATTTCGATCCGTTTACCGGGCTTATCAATGGCGGTAACCGTCCCTTCGCCGTGATGGCTCTGTGCGGCGGACAGCACCAGGGGTTGATGCGAAATGTTATTAACCGGCGCGGCGCTTACCGGAAGAACAGTCGTTCCCAGGCCCATGACGATAATAGATGCCGTTACGATGAGTGTTTTCTTCATGGTATAAATCCTCTTGTTAATGAATTGTGATTTGTGATTGAAAAATGTAAGTCAGGGAGCAGATCACGTCATGGTCTTGTCCTCCCTGGTTACATGCAGGTGGCGTCCTTTCCAGATGGCGAAGATGGCGGGAAAGAGCACCAGCACGGTGACCAGTGCGGTTGCGATACCTCCCACCATGGGCGCGGCGAGGCGTTTCATCACATCTGCGCCGGTGCCGTCGCTCCAGAGGATGGGGATGAGCCCGAGCAACAACGCCATGCCGGTCATGAGCATGGGGCGGATGCGACGTCCCGCGCCTTCGGTGATGACCTCCAGCAGGTCTTGGTGCGTCTGCAAACGGCCATCGTCCTGGCGTTGGCGGTAGACCATGCCCAGATACAACATCATCAATACTCCCATCTCGGCATCCAGTCCGGCCAAAGCGATCATGCCGACCCACACCGCGACGCTGAGGTTGTAGTCCAGCCAGGCGAGCAACCACACGGCACCGATCAGTGAGAAAGGCACCGCCAACAGGACGATGAGCGACTCCACCACCGACTTGCGATTGATGAACAGCATGAAGAAGACAATAAACAGGGTCAGCGGCACCACCACCTTGAGCTTGGCCTTGGCACGTTCGAAGTACTTGAACTGACCGGCCCAGTCGAGGCGATAACCGGGGGGTACGTCGGCCTGTTCCGCCACCACCTGTTTGGCCGCCGCCACGTAGTCGGCGATGCCGATCTTGTCGTTGACATCGACGAAGACGTAGCCGACCAACTGGCCGTTTTCGTTACGCAACATGGGCGGGCCGGTGCGGAAGTTCAGCTCGGCCAATTGTGCCAGCGGGATCTGCGCACCAGTCGGTGTAGGTATCAGCACTCGTTTCAGCGCCTGCGGATCATCACGGAAATCACGGGCATAACGCAGGTTGATGGCGTAACGTTCGCGGCCTTCGACGGTCTCGGAGACGGTCACGCCGCCGACGGCCGCCATGATCACGTCCTCCACATCGGCCACGGTCAAGCCGTAACGGGCGATCTTGTCGCGATCGATGTCGAAGTCGAGGAAATAACCGCCGCTGATACGCTCGGCAAAGGCGCTACGCGTATAGGGTGCGGTGCGTTCGTCGTTTTGCAGCGCCTGTTCGATGCGGATGCCGCTGGCCTCCACGCCATCCAGATCGTCGCCGAACACCTTGATGCCCAGGGTAGAGCGTATCCCGGTGGCCAGCATCTCGGTACGGGTCTGGATCGGCATCCACCAGACATTGGGCATGCCCGGATAACGCAACTGCGCATCCATCTCGGCCAGCAGGCTCTCCCAGGTGACACCCTCGCGCCATAGCTCCTTGGGCTTGAAGGTGACCACTATTTCAGCCATGGAGAGCGGTGCCGGATCGGTGGGGCTGGTGGAACGGCCCATCTTGCCGAATACCCGCTCCACCTCCGGGAACGATTTCAGTTCCTTGTCCATGGCGTGCATGACCTTGCCTGCCTCGGTAATCGACATGCCCGGCGGGGCGGTGGGCATGTAAAGAATCGTGCCTTCGTTAAGCGGCGGCATGAACTCGTTACCTAGCCCCATGAACACCGGCACGGTGGCCACCAGTGCGGCGATCGCACCGCCCACCACCCACCAGCGCAGCTTCACCGCCAACCGCACGATGGGCGTGTAGACAGCCACCAATGCGCGGTTGAGCCAGCTCTTGTCACCCCGGATCTTGCCGCGAATCAACAAAACGGCCAGAGCCGGGGTGAAGGTAATCGCCAGCAGCGCTGCAAACCCCATTGAGTAGGTCTTGGTATAGGCCAGCGGTTTGAACAACCGGCCCTCGGTGCCCTCGAGGGCAAACACCGGCAGGAATGAGACGGTAATGATCAGTAGCGAGAAGAAGATGCTCGGGCCCACCTCCTGCATCGCCTGTATAATGACCGTGCTGCGACTGCCTTGCTCATTGGTTTCATGCCACTCTTCCAGGCGTTTATGGATGTTCTCTATCATGACGATTGATGCGTCCACCATCGCACCGATGGCCACCGCAATACCACCCAGGGACATGATGTTGGCCGTCAGGTGTTGTCCGGACATGGGAATGAACGACAGCAGGATGGCCACCGGCAGGGTGAGAATCGCGATCAGCGCCGAACGGAAGTGCAGCAGAAACACTATGATGACCAGTGACACCACGATCATCTCCTCGGTGAGGGTATGTTTCAGCGTATCGATGGCGCGCTTGATCAGGTCGGAGCGGTCATAGACAGTGACAATCTCCACCACGTCGGGCAGCGCTGTTTGCGCATCGGCCAGCCGCTGCTTGACCCGCTCGATCACGCCCAGGGCGTCCTCGCCGTAACGCATCACCACCGTACCGCCGACCGCTTCGCCTTCTCCGTCCAGTTCGGCCAGGCCACGGCGCATGGCCGGACCCAGGCTCACCACCGCCACATCGCGCAGCAGGATGGGGACGCCCCGATTTTTAGAATCAGAGCCTCCCATGCCGATGGCGATTTTTTCCAGATCACGCTTGTCCTGGATATATCCACGGCCACGGATGAATTGTTCATGCCCGGCGATCTCCAGCACCCGGCCACCCACATCATCATTGGAACGGCGCACGGCTTCGGTTACTTTTTTCAACGGGATGCCGTAACCGGCCAGCTTGTCGGGGTCGAGCTGGATCTGGTATTCCTTGACGAAGCCGCCCACCGAGGCAACTTCGGCGACGCCTTCGACCGACTCCAGCCAGTAACGCAGCTTGAAATCCTGGAGGCTGCGCAGCTCGGCCAGATCGTGGTTGCCGCTCTTGTCACTCAGGGCGTATTGAAATACCCACCCCACCCCGGTGGCATCCGGCCCCAGGGTCGGGCGCACACCATTGGGCAGTTTGTCCAGCGCCGAGTTGAGATATTCCAGCACCCGCGAACGCGCCCAGTAGATATCGGTGCCTTCATCAAAGATGACGTAGACAAAAGAGAGGCCCATATAACTCTGGCCGCGCACCGACTGTACTTTCGGTGCTGCCAACAGGGTGGTGCTGAGCGGGTAGGTGATCTGATCCTCCACCAGATCGGGACTGCGCCCCGGCCACTCGGTGTAGATGATCACCTGCACATCAGAGAGATCAGGGATGGCGTCCAGCGGCGTATCAAGCAGTGCCTTATACCCCCAGAAGGTCGCTGCAATCACAATAAGCAGTGTCAGTAACTGATTTCGTGCGCAGTAGCCGATGAGCCACTCAATAGGGCCGTGTGTTGATGTGTCAGGTCGATTCACCATGATTCAACCCCCGCTTTCAACTTGCTCTCGGCGGCGATGAGGAAGTTGCCGGAGGTGACCACGCTGTCATCCTCTTCCAGTCCTTCAAGGACCTCGATCCACTGGCGGCTGCGCTGGCCTGTTTTTATTTTACGGGGCACGAGACGACCATCACCGAGGTCGAGAAACACCACCCGGCTTCGCCCGGCATAAAGCACGGCGCTTTCCGGCACTACCAGGCGTTTGCCCAGGTTGGCCTTGAGCTGAACCTGGACATACATGTCCGGGCGCAGAAAACCATCGCGATTGTCCAGCACCACGCGGACGCGGACCGTGCGGGTATCGCCTTGCATGGTGGGGTAGACATAATCCACCGTCCCTTCGAACTCGCGGTCCTGTAGTTCCGGCAGTGTTACCCTGGCTTTCATCCCGGTTTCGATCAGCGGCATTTCGTAGTCGTAGACCTTGGCCTGCGCCCACACGCGGGAGAGATCGGCGACACGTAGCAGACGCTGGCCCGCCATGAAAGCTGAACCCGTGACCACCGCCTTGTCGATAATCACGCCATCGGCCTGGGCGAGGATGGGCACGTATTCCTGCGCATGCCCCCGTTGCTCCAGGGCCGTGATTTGGGTGTCGGTGAGGTCCCACAGACGCAAGCGGCGGCGCGCGGCCTCCAGGCGTTGTTTGCCATTGCCGCCTTCGGCGCTGAATCGGCGCCGGGTCTCCAGGTACTCTTCCTGGGCGGAGAGCAAATCGGGGCTGTAAACGGTGAACAAAGGGTTACCCTTGCTGACCGGTTTGCCAATGGAATCGGCATACAACTCACCGATCCAGCCGCTGAACTTCAGCGCCACATCGTTCAGACGCGTTTCGTCGTAGCTGATGCTACCGGCGGCGCGCACCGTCACACGCAAGGTCTTGCGTTTGACCCGACCGGTGGTGACGCCGATGAGCTGGCGGCGGGCCGGATCCACACGCACCGTGCCGGGGACATCAACGCCCGCACCGCCGCAACTGGCACAGCGTAGCCCCTTGCGGCCGGTGGCCAGGTCGAAGGTAATACTGCCTTTACCCGCATCTGTTTCAATGTCGATGGTCAGCGGCCATTCGCCGCCCATGGCGGGCTCGAATTCACCTTGGTATCGCCCGGTCTCGGTCTCGGTCATTTCCGCAGGGGCGTACATGGCCGGCATGCTGCCCATGGCCGGCATGACCGCCACTACTTTCAAGTTAGCGCCACCAACCGGGTTGCCGGCGCTGTCTTTTACCCAGACCGTGACCCGGTTCCTGCCGACTTTCGGTGTTTCCGGATTGATCTCCGCCCGTACCTTGAAGGGGCCTGCATCGAAAAGGTCAACATCGTCGGCTAGTGCATGTTGATTGATCGTGACAGCCATCAACATAACCAGAAAAAGCGTGTTCAGAATGTTGTGCTTCATCATTTGTCATCCCCTGAATGTCTGCCCTGCAGGAGTCCAGTCCCACCCACGGTGCGCTCCAGTGCCGCTAATCGCCGGTGGTGATCTGCCCGTGCCTGTTCAAGTTCGAGTCGGGCCTGCATCAGGTTTTTTTCCGCGCCGATCATGTCGAGAAAATTGCCGCGACCGGACTCATAGTCGGCGCGAGCGGCTGACAGGTTTTCTTCGGCGAGGGGCAGCAGCCGGGTTTGGTACAGGGACAGCACATGCTCGCTTTCGCGCACCCGGTCATAGTCCTGCTGCACCTCGCCCAGGAGCTGTGACACCCTGGCTTGCTGCGTGAAATCCAAACGCATGAGTTCGGCCTGCGCCTCGTCCTGCGCCGCGCGGTGTTTGCCCGACAAGGGGATGTTGATGCCGACGCCGACGGTGAAACGCTGCTCATCGCGCATCCACAGGCTGTTGTATTCGGCGGCCAGCCGGAGGTCAGGGTAGAGCTCACGCTCGGTAAGTGTTAACCGTTGGCGACCTGCCTGAATACGCGCGGCCAGGGCGCGGAGTTCAGGGTGGACCTCCAGCACTGCCGCGCGCAGGTCGGTTACCGCTGGCAGAGCGTCGGTATCCGGCAGATTCGATGGGGGAGAGAGAGGCGCATCGGGCCGCTGCTGCAACAGGGTATTCAATACCGCCAGCACCTCACGGCGGCGACGCTCCAGCACGATGTCTCGGTGCTCCAGTAACGCGACTTCCACCTCGGCGCGCAGGGCATCCTGTTTCGAGGCCCGGCCCGCCGAATATTTGATCTCCGCGATGTTGCGGAATTCTTGCAACAGAGACTTGTTGATCGCGTTGACACGGATGGCCGCATGCACGAAATACCAGTCGGCAAAGGCCGACTTGGCCGCTTCCGTGAGCTTCAGCCGGGCCTGTTCGATCCCTTCATGTGCGGCATCGGACTCGAAGCGGGCGGCATCGCCGCGCAGCTTGCGTTTTCCAGGCCAGGGCAGGCGTTGCGAAATCGAGAGCTTCTGGCCGAAGTCCATGCCGCTAGCCCCCGCAGTTTGCGGGGCGAAGGCATAAGAAATCATCGGGTCTTCGAGCGCCCCGGCCTGATCAATGCGAGCCTGGGCCGCCTCCCAGGCCGCCTGCATGGCGGGGATATCCGGGTTACGGGCCAGCACGGCGTCTACCAGCCCTGCGGATGTCAATTTCGGTTCATATTCAAGACCATCGTCTACAGGTGCGGCCATGGCCGCCTGCCCGGTGACGGTCAACCACGCCAGGAGGATGATCGCGGTCCTGAATCGCCAGAAAAATATTTTGTTGTACATAGAACACCATCGTTGTGAGTTGTTGATAAGTTCGGGCCACGAAATGCACGCAGCACGGCAAGCGTCAGGGTGCGAACCCAAACGCGACAAAACGCCCTAAAGGGCGAACGAAGGTGTGATCAAATACGGAAGCGGTTGGTCAGCAGATAGGTATCCGTACCTGCGAGCGGGGGCGGGGGAATAGCGGCAAAGCGAACCACGTTGCTTTGTGGTACGAAATCAGGAGCATCGAATGAAACCGGTATGGGTGGTGGCTGCGGTGCATCGAGCAGCAGAACCTGAAGACTGGGCGAGCCAGGCGTAGTCGCCTTTGCGGCTGGATTGTCCTGGTAGGAGACCTGGCAGCAATTCATGCCTGCCATTGGCGCGCCATTCCCACAACCACCGCCCATGGTGCAGCCCATCGCCATATCGCCGGGTTCGTCGCAACAGCAGACATATTGGGCCTTGCCGTCCATCAACTCGCAGGCGAACACCATTTGGAACTGTGTGAACAGCCCCAAAAACACCACGGTTGCGATGACGAAGCGGCGAAATAGTGGATTTCTGATCATAAGCTGATTCTATCTATCGACCAGGCGGCGGGCAAGTTAAATAAACAATAGACCTCAGCGGGTATCTTGTCATTATTTTTGGAAACTATATGACCGGCGCAGGATTTTCACTGCAAGAAAACCGGCTAAGGGGAGATGGGTCGGCAGGCACCGCTTTGTTGTGCGAAAGAATAGATTGCCACTGGAAAAGAAAATGGCGGTGCGGATTTCGGTTTCCACGGTTGGGACGAAAGGCTCGAGCATTGTCGCACGTCTCCAATGTTGTTTCAGCGTGCGCCATTTCGTTCCTAGCCGGACCATGTTTGGCGCGATACAGCAGGCTTGCCGGTGAAAAGGAGCGTGGCCTGATTGTCACTGCGCATTGTTCGATCTTTAGCGCGGAAACATTGCCATGGCCGCATCTCAATACACCATGTAATAGTCCGCTCCAGTGCGTAGCCGAAACATCTCTTTCAGCCCGATGGGCTTGAAGAATTTTGCAGATAAATTCTCCACGGTGCCGAGTTGATCATCAATTTTGGCAACGACTAGAAACGAACTGTTGACGTAAAACTCCGCGCCTTTGTCGCGCAGAAGATTCAAAAAATCACCGTAGGTTTTTGGCGTATCATCCAGTTTGTTGCCGGTAAATTGCTCGGCCAGTGCCTGGCGCAAATTCTCAGGAATTTTGTAGTCTTCGATGTCATCTTTGCCACGCCAGCCGATCTTGAAGGTGTTGATGGCGTCGGCATCCACCAGCACCTTGACCTTGAGGCCCTCGGCGAGCGCCGCCCAGATTTCGTTATAGGCGACGCAGATCTGGGCGTCGTCATGTTTCAAGCTGGTCTTGAGGTGAAAGAGCATGGTCTTCCCTTCGGCGGCATACAGCCCGCTCGAAGCCAGTGTCAGCAGCGCCGCGGTGAATAATGACATCACTGTTTTTTTCATGTTCTCGTCCTCCTTGATGACAGGCTTGTGGTTTCGCAAGCGACTCGGTTTTTACGCACCAGCACAATATCCCAGACAGATGCGCCGACCAGCGTGAGCAGACCGATGACGTGGATCGGTATAAAAACAAACACACCCGCCAATGCCGCCACCGCGCCGGCAACGCCAAGGTAGAAGGGCGTGCTGACGCCGTGTTTCGCGCGAGAGCCTTTGAGTCCCCACAGCGTGATGGCCAGGAACACCGCGAGCAGGGGGATGAGGATGGCGTCACTGATGGCGAAGCCCAGGCCGGCGGCAGTGAGCGCGGCCAGCAGTGGCGCAAAACCGAGGCAGCACAGGCTGGCGATGATAGAGCCGAGGGAACCGGCGATCTGTTTAAACATGCGTGTTCTCCTGAAGACGTTCCGTTTGGTTTGATCCGTTTAGTGTGCTCATGAACCGTGAAAAAAATTGCTTGAAGTGGGATATCTCTTTTTTCCGGGTTTCGATGAGCCGTTGTAGGCGCATGGCCTCATCATCGCATTCGTTTTGGCACTCGGCACTCATGACCCGTAAGAACTGCGCGAGATCTGAGAGTGGAATACCGGCCGCCTTGCCGGACTGGATGAAGCGCATCCGCTCCAGCGCCTGGTCATCATAGACGCGGTAGCCGCAGGCCGTGCGTCGTACAGGCGAGAGGATGCCTTGCCGTTCATAGTTGTGTATGACATCCGTGCTGACGCCGGCATCCCTGGCCAGTTGTGAGATGGTGTAGTCGTTCAGGTGATGACCAGAAGTTGTCATATCGTAGATATCCTTTTTCAAGGGCTTAACCGGCACAACAGGAGAGCTGTTTTATATCTTTAGTGAAGGTCTGGGCGCAGAGTTTGAGTCCTTCCACCATGGTGAGATAGGGGAAGAGTTGATCGGCGAGGTCCTTGACCGTCATCTGGTTGCGGATGGCAAGAACAGCCGACTGGATGATTTCACCGCCTTCGGGCGCGAGCACCTGGACTCCAAGGAGTCGGCCGCTTTCTTTTTCCGCCACCAGTTTGATGAAGCCGCGGGTGTCAAAGTTGGCCAGCGCCCGTGGCACATTTTCCAGGGGCAAGGTGCGGGATTCGGTTTCGATACCCTGTGCCTGCGCCTGTTGTTCGCTCAGGCCCACGGCGCCTACCTGGGGATCGGTGAAGACCACCGCCGGCATGGCGGACAGATCCAGCGCCGCATCGCCGCCAGTCATGTTGATGGCGGCGCGGGTGCCGGCCGCGGCCGCGACATAGACGTACTGCGGTTGATCGGTGCAGTCGCCGGCTGCATAGATGTGCGGGACGGAGGTGCGCATGTGCGTGTCAATGACAATGGCGCCGTTGGGGCCGGTCTCGATGGCCGCCTTGGCGAGGTCCAGTCGATCGGTATTCGGCTGGCGTCCAGTGGCCACCAGCAACTGGTCACAACGAATCTCACCGGCCTTTGACGGCAGAATAAATTCCTTACCGTCGTGTGTCACAGAATCCGGCACAGTATGCAGCAACACCCTGGCACCTTCTTCTTCAAACACGCTCACCAGTTCCTCACCAAGCGCAGGATCTTCTTTCGACAGGAAGACACTGCGTGCCATGATCGTCACCTTCGCACCGAGGCGCAGGAAGGCCTGGGCCATTTCCAGGGCGACGACGGACGCGCCGATGACCACCAGGTGTTCGGGAATCTGTTCGGCACTCAGGGCTTCGGTGGACGTCCAGTAAGGTGTATCGCTCAAGCCGGGAATGTCTGGAATGGCTGGGCTCGCCCCGGTGGCGATGAGGATGCGATCCGCCTGGACACTTTTTTCTCTGCCATCCTTGTGGGTGACCATCAGCGTGGTGGCGTCTTTAAAACGCGCCATCCCACGCATTAAATGAATGCTTGGGTTGCTCTCCAGAATCGATTCATACTTGGCATGACGCAGTTCTTCCACACGCGCCTGTTGTTGATCAACGAGCGCGGCGCGGTCTATCCGTGGCCGGTTCAGCGGGATGCCGTTAAAGGCATGATGTGCCTGCAAGTGGGCGATATGGGCGGCGCGGATCATGATTTTGGAGGGCACGCAGCCGATGTTGACGCAGGTGCCGCCGATGACCTCGCCACCCTCGATCAGGGTCACCCGTGCCCCGTGCTCCACGGCCTTGATGGCGGCGGCGAAGGCACCCGATCCGGAACCCACAATAGCGACATGCAAACCATCACCGCTACCCGCTGCTACCGGCGTGGAAGTATCGTCTTCCGCCAGGCTGACGCCATAACCTTTGGCCTGCACTGTGTCCAGCAGCTGTTGCGTGTTGTTAGCTGCCGAGGCCTTCACCCGGGCGATGCCCTCGGCGTAGGAAACGTGGGCGCTAACGCCGGGCAGGGCGTTCAACGCCTTTTCGATCGCTGTCGCGCAATGGTCACAGGTCATGCCGGTGATATGGAGTGTTTGTGTTGTCATAAACGAGCCCTTCATTGAATGAGCATCATCAGGGTCTGACACGAGAGGGAAACCCTGCCAGGCTTGTGGTACGGGTCAGCGCCGCGACATCGGTCTTTGACGGGTCAAACGTCACTGTCGCCCAGCCGATACCCCGGCCTTCGTATTTGGCTGTCACCTCCACCACGCCGTCCACCTTCTTCAGGGCCTTGCGTACCGTAATGGGACACAGGCGGCAGGTCATGTTGTCTACATCCAGAGTGATGGTTTTTAACGGAGTGTCTTCGGCCAGTGCAGGCGAAGAAGAAAACAGTGTGCCGCCCATAAGCGAGAGACCTAAGGTGACAATCAACAATAATGCTTTATGCATGACTATATCCTCCTTTTACAACACCTCCGCGTAGCGGGATGCATTGACCTTTTTCCCCACTGCGAAGGCCTCTTCGAGGGCGAGGAGGAAGGTATCCGCGTGCTGGGCGGTCCATGCTTCACCCGCCTCGCGGGAGTGAAAGAAATAGACATAGTGACAAAAACTGGTGGTGACGCTTGCCTGTACTTTCTCCGGTTCCGGCAGTAAAAACAAGACGATGATTTCTGGTTCGTCCGCCTGGACCCCATCGGATGAAACGGCGAGCCGTATGGTTTTGTCACTGCCCGCGCAGGCCGAGGTGACCTGCGCCGTTGTGCCCACCAACTCGGGGATGAACAGCGTGTCCCAGGCGCACCAGGCGTAGCTGGTGTGGCCGTTCATGTCCATGCGGTGGCGCGTCTCACCAACGGCGATACCCCAGAAACCGACGATGCACGCATCGTCGTCATAGAAAATACCGCCCCACTGATCGAGCACTTGTTTGACCTGATCGGTTGATCGCCCTAGTTCCCTGGCCAGGCGCACCGTTGAGAGTGGCTTGCCCTCGGCCAGGCACTGATAAATCGTTTGTGCGACGCGCTGTTCGCCTTCATCCATGATAGGAAAAGTCTCCACAAAGAAGCGGCTCAATGTGTCGAGGTCATGACCGCGCGTGGCTTGCTTCATTGTGTTGTTCGCGGTATCGCGCGGTGTTTGCATAACAATGTCCTTTTACGGTGCAGTGCGTTACTCAAGAAACAGTGGCCCATACCAGGGAAAGGTGACTATCAACGTCACCATGACTGTGACCAGCCAAAACACAATACGCTGCAGGCGCAAGTTGGCCGGTTGGGCGCACGGGGTGTCGGTCGCGCAGCGTTGCGGGACGAGGTACAGTTTGCGAAAGGCCAGGCCCAGGAACAGCAGGGTGATGCCGATGAAGATCGGGCGGTAGGGTTCCAGCGCCGTCAGGTTGCCGATCCAACTGCCGCTGATCCCCAGCATCAACAGCACCAGCGGACCGATACAGCAGGCCGAGGCGGTGATGCCGGCGATGAGGCCGGCAATCAGGGTGCCCTTAGACGAGGGACTACTTTGGGTTACGGAGGCTTGCCTGTTCGTGTTCTCTGACAGGGCAGGGTCGGTTTCTTCAATGCTGGAAATGTCCATATCCTCCTGAGCGGAAAGTTGTTTGAATACCAGCTGCCGTACCCAAGTACAGAGTCAAGTTCTTTCGGCTCGTTCAGATGCCCGGCCCTTCAACAGCCGCATGGCGGTGACCAGGGAAAGCAAGAACACTACGGTAAAAAGGACCCATGCCCATGGGTTGGTAAGGGTCAGGAAGGCGCCCGCTGCCGTTCCTGATAGCAAAACAGCGTAGATGGAGATGTGGCAGGGGCAGGTCAATACCGCAAACAATCCGGCCAGATAACCGGCGAAACGGCGCTTGTCCTGACCCTGTGATATAGCGCTTGTCACTACAGCGCCCTGGCGGGATAGCCGGCGTTGGTAGTTGCTTGTGTCAACGCGGAAACCTCGGTCCTGGTGGGATCTAAAAAAACGGTCGCGGTGTGCGCCTGCAGATCGACCGTTGCCATGTAAACGCCTGGCACCTGCTGCAGGGCGCGACGTACCGTGGGTCCGCAGGATGAACACGTCATATTACTGACCGCCAGGCTGACCTGTTTCGCCGATTCCGGCACGACGATCTGAGCCTGTTCTTTATCCTCATAACAGGCGGTGAGCAGCAAAAACGACATCATCAAGATCAGCATGCGCATGGCTTTTCTCCGGCATTGATTACTCCTCTGGGAGAATGTTCGCCAGAGTGGATACTCGAGTTATAAAAAGCTTAACAGCCGTACCCGCATACAGAGTCAAGTGTTCTCTGGTTTAGGTTTTATCGGCAAGCGATTGAACGATAGGGCAGTGGCCGTGGTGTGTGCCGGAGCGGCATTCGGTGACAAGTTTCTTTAACGCCTTACGCATGGCCCGGAGATCTTTAATCTGTGCTTCAATATTGGTGAGCTTGGTTTCGGCCTGCTCGCGCACATCATCACAATGGCCATCCCCGAGTTCCAACAGGTGGGTGATGTCCTGCAAGCTAAAGCCGAGTTTCTGGGCGCGTTTGATGAAACGGATTCGGCCAACTGTCTCATCTGGGTAAATTCGAAAGCCTTCAAACGGTTTGACCGGTTCGTTCACCAGTCCCACTCGCTGGTAATAACGAACGGTCTCAACGTTGACGTCGGCGGCTTTGGCCAGGCGGCCGATGGTCAGGGGTGTATGTGTCATCTCTGGGTCTCTGTTTAAACAAATAATCGCTATAGATTAACTCCGTATGCAGGTACGGTATAGAAAAGCTTGACCTGGAGCCAGCTCCAGGGGGTAGGCTTTGTGTCATCAATCAAAAAATTTCCTGGCGGCAGCAGCAGCGAGGGCGTAGCAGATCAGGGCTATGGCATGAAACATATTCAGTCGCTTTTGGTAACGGTTACCTTGTGGCTCTTCGGGTGTGGCGCTGCTTTGGCGCATGACCCGGTTTTCAGCCCGGGGCCCCACGTGCTCTACAAAAACGGTGTTGAAGTGCACATCGGGATGCATCGTGAGAAAGCGGGACAAGAAAAGGAGACCGGACTGGGCTTGGAGCTTAGCTACGGTTTGACCGGTGACTGGGCCGTGGGTATCGAACTTCCTTATGTGAAGGTGGAGGAAGGTGCTGACAACGCGAGCGGTCTGGGGGATGCGCGGCTGTTCACCAAATACCGTTTTTG
>JASBUE010000030.1 GCA_030148045.1 Candidatus Tenderia sp. | reverse complement strand
GTGGAGTCGGTCGGCGCCGCCATTAACCGGGCGGTGAAACGGGCGGGCACGCGCACCAGGCTGGCCGCCGTCGCGGTGGCCGGTTCGGCGGTCATCACCAAGGTGATCAATATGCCCGCCAGCCTCAACGAGGACGAGATGGAGGCCCAGATCGAACTCGAGGCCGACCAATACATCCCCTATCCGCTGGACGAGGTCAACCTGGATTTTCAGATTATGGGGTCTTCCGAATCGTCGGAGGGCGATGCCAGTGACTCCGTGGAGGTCTTGCTGGCGGCCTCGCGCAGCGAGAATGTCGACGTGCGGGTGGCCGCCTGCGAACTGGGTGGACTGACTGCCAGGGTGGTCGATGTAGAGGCCTATGCGATGGAGGGCGCCTACAAACTCATTGCTCCTCAGCTCACCGACGGCGGCGACGGGCTGACGGTGGCCATTCTCGACGTCGGCGCCACCATGACCACCCTCAATGTCATCCACGATTTCAAGATGATCTACACCCGCGAGCAGGTGTTCGGCGGCAAGCAGCTGACCGAAGAGATTCAGCGCCGTTACGGTCTCTCTTATGAAGAGGCCGGCCTGGCCAAGAAGCAGGGCGGGCTGCCGGATAACTATGTCCCCGAGGTGCTGCAGCCGTTCAAGGATGCCATGACCCAGCAGGTCAGCCGCTCGCTGCAATTCTTCTTCTCTTCCAGTCAATACAACAGCGTCGATCATGTGGTGCTGGCCGGCGGTTGTGCCTCCATCGCCGGTATCGACGAACTGATCGAGGACAAGCTGGGTGTGCCCACCATGGTGGCCAATCCCTTCGCCAATATGTCGCTCTCGTCCAAGATCAAGGCACAGCAGCTGAGCGCGGATGCGCCGGCGCTGATGATCGCCTGTGGGCTGGCGCTGAGGAGTTTCGACCAATGACGCGCATCAATCTGCTGCCATGGCGTGAGGCGCTGCGCAAGGAGCGCAAGCGTCAGTTCGTGTCGGTCCTCGGTGGCGCGGCCTTTCTGATGCTGGCGATCATCGGCTACGTCCACTTCCATGTCAGCGGTTTGATCGACTATCAGAATTCTCGCAACAGCTTTCTCGAACACGAGATTGCCAAAGTCGATGAGAAGATCAAGGAGATCCGCGAGCTGGAGGCGCAGAAAAAACAGCTGCTCAACCGCATGAACATTATCCAGGAACTGCAGACCCGCCGTCCCATGGTGGTGCACATGCTGGACAAGCTGGTTAAGGCGCTGCCGGAAGGCCTGTACTTGACCACGGTGAATCAACAGGGCGCCGAATTGACACTCGAAGGCATGGCCCAGTCAAACGCACGCGTCTCCGCCTTCATGCGCAACCTGGATGAATCCGACTGGTTTGCCAGCCCCAAGCTGGAGGTGATCCAGGTGCAGGAAAAGGACGGTACTCGCTCAAGCAAGTTCACCTTGAAGGCAAAGCAGTTGACGCCTGAAGAGGTCGAGGCCGAGAAGGCGGAAAAAGGCAAATGAAGCTGAAAAATTTTGATTTCGAGCAATTCAAGGGATTGGACCCGAATGATCCCGGTTCCTGGCCCATCGCGGTCAAGACCGTAGCGGTCATCGCGGCGTGTATCGCCGTGTTGTTTGCAGGATATTGGTTCGATACCCAGCATCAGCTGGCCGACCTGGAAAGGGCGGAAAAAAAGGAAGCCGAGCTGAAGGAGACCTTCAAGGCCAAACAACTCAAGGCCATCAACCTGGATGCCTATAAGCAGCAAATGGCCGAGATGGAGCGTTCATTCGGAACCATGCTGCGCCAGCTGCCCAGCAAGACCGAAGTGGCGGAACTGCTGGTGGATATATCACAGGCCGGCCTGGGCAACGGGCTGGAATTCGAATTGTTCAAACCGCTGGCGGAAAAACCGGCCGAGTTTTATGCCGAGTTGCCGATCGACGTCAAGGTGACCGGTAGCTACCACGATTTCGGCAATTTCGTCAGTGATGTGGCGGCCCTGCCCAGAATCGTGACCTTGCATGATATTTCCATCACCAGCAAAGAGAATGTCTTGTCCATGTCCGCCACCGCCAAGACCTATCGCTATCTGGAGGATGGGCAATGAGCATGGCATGGATGACCAGGTCGTGGCGCTATCTGTCCGTTACGTTGCTGGTTATTTTTCTGGTGGGCTGCAGTGACAGCGGTCATGAAGACCTGCAGCAGTACATTAACGAGGTCAAGTCATCCCGGCAGGGAAGAATAGAGCCCCTGCCGGAATTCGTGCCGGTGGAAAACTTCACCTATTCGGCGGATGAGCTTGCCGATCCTTTCATGTCCTGGCAGACCAAGGCGGCGCTCGCGGCAAAGGCGGAGCAAAAGGCCGGCGTCGGGGGCGGCCTGCAGCCTGATCTGGGGCGCCGCCGTGAGCCGCTGGAAGCCTTCCCGCTGGATACCCTGCGCATGGTCGGCACGATGCAGAAAGATGGGCAGACGTCCGCCTTGATCAAGTCGCCTGACGGGCTTGTGTCCAGGATCATCGTGGGCAACTACCTGGGACAGAACTACGGCCAGGTCGTCGCCATTCGAGCGGACACGGTGGAATTGGTGGAAATTGTGCCGGATGGCCTGGGGTCATGGATCAAACGGCCGGCGTCTTTGGCAATAGTGGAATGATCCCGAAGGATATATCAATGAAGCGAATCGGTAATATGGGCGAATGCACGATGAAGATACGAGATGATTGGCGCCATGGGGTGAGGCAACGCTTGATGTTGCTGGCTTGCCTATTGTTCGGGCTGATGGCGATCCAGGCCCATGCCCAGGAGGCTTCGCAGAACGCCCTGGAGGCCATGGATGTATCGAGCCTGCCGGGTAACCGCGTGCAGATAAAATTCAGCATGGCCAACACCGCTGCCGAGCCGCTCGGCTTCACCATCGACAATCCGGCCCGTATCGCCCTGGATTTTCCCGCCACCTCCAACAATCTGGCCAAGCGTACCACCCAGGTGGGCGTGGGCGTGGCCCGAAGCGTCAGCGCAGTCGAGGCCCGCGGCCGGACCCGGGTGGTGCTGAACCTGGTGCGCCTGGTACCGTACGAAACGCGGGTGGAAGGCAACAACGTCTATGTGATTCTGGACAGCGCCGGTGCCGCCATGTCCATGGCGACGCCGCCGGTGGACAAGGATCCGACCGTATTCACCTCGCGGGAGATTTCCGCCAGCCACTCCATAAAAGGTATCGATTTCCGCCGCGGTGAAGAGGGCGAAGGGCGTATCCTGGTGTCCCTCTCCGATGCCGGCACCAGTATCAATATCCAGGAGCAGGGTGGCAAGTTGGCGTTGGATTTCATCGATACCAGTCTGCCGGCGGAGCTGGAACAGCGTCTGGATGTGGTCGATTTCGCCACCCCGGTCACTCTGGTGGATACCTTCCGCCAGGGCAACAACGTACGCATGGTGATCAGCGCCAAGGATAAGTTCGAACACCTGGCCTATCAGTCCGGCGACCTACTTACCGTCGAGATCAAGAAGTCGGAAGAGCCGACCACCGAGGAACTGAGGCGCCAGGGCGATGAAAGCGCCTTCATCGGCGAGCGCCTGTCGCTCAATTTCCAGGATATCGAGGTGCGCGCGGTGTTGCAGCTGATTGCCGATTTTACCGGCATGAATCTGGTCACCAGCGACAGCGTCACAGGCAGCGTCACTCTGCGCTTGCAGAATGTGCCCTGTGATCAGGCCCTGGACATCATCCTCAAGACCAAGGGGCTGGGCATGAGAAAGACCGGCAACCTGATGCTTATCGCCCCGGCGGAAGAGATCGCCACGCGGGAGAAGGCCGAGCTGGAGGCAAAACAGCAATTGCAGGAGTTGGAGCCGCTCTATTCGGAAATGATCCAGGTCAACTATGCCAAGGCCGGCGAGATCGCCATCCTGTTGAAAGGGGAGAAGAACTCACTGCTGTCGACACGTGGCAGCGTCACCATCGATGCCCGCACCAATACCCTGCTGATTCAGGATACGGCCGCTTCGCTGGAGGAGATCCACAAGCTGGTCGCCAGGCTCGATATCCCGGTACGCCAGGTGTTAATCGAGTCGCGAATCGTGATCGCCAGCAGCACCTATGGCAAGGAAGTGGGCTCGCGCTTCGGCGTTTCGCGCGACTCCATGGGGGCCAATACCACTGGTGACGGCGCCCAGTTCAGCGGCACGCTTGAAGCCACGGACCAGCTGGTGAACAACGACACGCTCACCACCCCCGGTCGTCTCAATGTCAATCTGCCGGTGGCCGGCGCCGCCGGCTCATTCGCCATGAGCTTTGTCAAGCTGCCCTTCGGTACCAACGTGGACCTGGAGCTGTCGGCCATGCAGGCCGAAGGCGAGGGCGAGGTGGTGTCGTCGCCGCGGGTCATCACCGCCAATCAGAAAGAGGCCACCATCCAACAGGGCGTGGAGATTCCCTATCAACAGCAGGCCGGCGGAACCGCCGGTGGAACAACAACATCATTCAAGGAGGCGGTGCTGAGTCTACGCGTCACCCCCCAGATCACCCCGGATGACCGAATCATCATGGATCTGGAGATCAGCAAGGACAGCGTCGGTGACATCTTCCAGGGTGTTCCCAGCATTAATACCCGTACCATCAACACCCAGGTGCTGGTGGAGAACGGTGAGACGGTGGTGCTCGGCGGTGTCTATGAGCAAACCACCAATGACAACATCAACAAGGTGCCCTTCCTGGGTGATCTGCCGCTGATCGGTGTGCTGTTCCGCAACACCCTCAAGCAGGATGACAAGGAAGAGCTGCTGGTCTTCATTACCCCCAAGATCATCAAGGAAGGTTTGTCGATCAACTGACTGGCTTAGTGGATTACCGCCCCCTGCCGTTTTTTGGTAAATTTGCTGTCCGAACCTCGGCAAATGGCGCGTTTTACATGACCCACCCCTCGGCAAAGCCAAGAAATATCTTTATTGTTGGCCCGATGGGGGCGGGTAAGACCACCATCGGCAAGCTGTTGGCCAGAAGTTTGGGCTGGGAATTTGCCGATAGCGATCATGAAATCGTGGCGCGTACCGGCGTCCCGATCCCGGTAATTTTCGACATCGAGGGCGAGCCTGGTTTTCGCCGCCGCGAGCGGAAGGTCATCGACGAACTCAGCCGGCGCCAACGCCTAGTGCTGGCCACCGGCGGCGGCGCGGTGCTGGATGAGGCAAATCGCCGTGCCTTGGCCCGGCGTGGGGTGGTGGTCTATCTGCACGCCAGCGCCGATCAGCTGCTCAAGCGCACCGCGCGGGATCGCAATCGTCCCCTGCTGCAGACCGCCGATCCGCAACAGAAAATCAAGGAGTTGCTGGCGCAGCGCGAACCCCTGTATCGCGAGGTGGCGGATATCATCATGAAGACCGGCGAGGAAAATGTCCGCGCCGTGGTGAGTAAGCTGATGGGGCGTTTGAGGCGTCTCGGCATCGTAAATGAACGAGAACATAGCAAATCGAGATAAACGGCATGATTACCCTTGATGTGGCCTTGGGCGAGAGAAGCTATCCCATCTATATCGGTGCAGACCTGCTGGGACAGGCCGAGATAGTCCGCCGCCATCTGGCCGGCAGGGAGGTGATGGTGGTCAGCAATGACATTGTCGCGCCGCTCTATCTCGATACGGTCATGGCCGCGTTTGAAGGTCTGCGCGCCGAGGCGGTGATCCTGCCCGACGGCGAGGAATACAAGACCCTGGCGCAGCTCAATACGGTCTTTACCGCGCTGCTGGAAAAGCGCTGCAGCCGCCAGGTGACCGTCGTGGCCCTGGGGGGCGGGGTGATCGGCGACATGGCCGGCTTCGCCGCGGCCTGCTATCAGCGCGGTGTGCCGTTTATCCAGATCCCCACGACTTTGCTGGCTCAGGTGGACTCATCGGTCGGCGGCAAAACAGGGGTGAACCACCCGCTGGGCAAGAACATGATCGGCGCCTTCTATCAGCCCCGTTGCGTGATCGCCGACACCGCCGTGCTCGACACCCTGGAGCCGCGCCAGCTCAGCGCCGGCATCGCCGAGGTGATCAAGTACGGCCTGATCCGCGATGGGGAATTGCTCGCCTGGCTGGAAGAAAATATGGAGGCCCTGGTGGCGCGCGACCGTGACGCACTGAGCCATGCCATCGAGCATTCCTGCCGCAACAAGGCCGAGGTGGTGGCCGCGGATGAGCTGGAGCACTGCCAGCGCGCCCTGCTCAATCTCGGTCATACCTTCGGCCACGCCATCGAGACCGGTATGGGCTACGGCCGTTGGCTGCACGGCGAGGCGGTGGCGGCGGGCATGGTCATGGCCGCCGACCTCTCCGCCCGGCTGGGGTGGCTGAGCGGTGACGACGTGGCGCGGGTGGAAAAATTATTGTCACGGGCCAAATTGCCGACCCGGGGGCCGGCCCTCGGCCCAGCCAGGATGAAGGAACTGATGGCGGTGGATAAAAAAGTGCAGGACGGCTGCATCCGCCTGGTGTTGTTGAGGGCGCTGGGCGAGGCGGTGGTCACCGATCAATTCGATCCGGCCCTGCTGGATCAGACCCTGGCGCAGTGTCAGGTCTGAGCGGTGACGCAGCCCTATCCCAAGCTGGCAAACTACGCCGCCCGGCCGCAACACTCGCGCGGCCGGGTGTTCGCCGAGACACCGCCGCAGTTTCGCAGTGAATACCAGCGCGACCGCGATCGCATCGTCCACTCCTCCGCCTTTCGCCGCCTTGAATACAAGACCCAGGTGTTTGTCAATCACGAAGGTGACATGTTTCGCACCCGCCTGACCCATTCCATCGAGGTGGCCCAGATCGGCCGCTCCATCGCCCGCGCCTTGCACTTGAACGAAGACCTGACCGAGGCCATCGCCCTGGCCCACGACCTGGGCCATACCCCCTTCGGTCACGCCGGCCAGGATGTGCTCAACGAGTGCATGCGCGACTACGGCGGTTTCGAGCACAACCTGCAGTCGCTGCGCGTGGTGGATGAGCTGGAGGAGAAATACGCCCAATTCCGCGGTCTCAATCTCACCTTCGAGACCCGCGAGGGCATTCTGAAACACTGCCACCTGGAAAAGGCCAAACAGCTGGCTGAATTGGGTGAGCGCTTCCTCAAGCGCACCCAACCCGGCCTCGAAGCCCAGCTGGCCAATCTGGCCGATGAGATCGCCTACAATAACCACGATGTGGACGACGGTCTGCGTGCCGGACTGATCACGGTGGAGCAGCTCTGCGAAATCGACCTCTTCCGGCGCCAGTTCGACGAGGTCAAACAGCGTTACCCCGGGCTCGGTGGGCGGCGCAGGGTGCACGAAATTATCCGCCGCATGATCAACGAGCAGGTCTCGGACCTGATCAATCACACCCAACAGAATCTACAGCGCCATCAGCCGCAATCCAGCGACGAGGTGCGGGCGCTGGCGCAAGCCATGGTCTGTTTCAGCGACGCCATGGGCGAGCTCAATCTGCAGCTGAAACAGTTTTTGCGCCGCCAGCTGTATCAGCACTATCGTGTCCGGCGGATGACCAGCAAGGCGGGGCGGGTGATCCGCAACCTCTTCAACGCCTTCATGGAAGAGACCGCCATGCTGCCACCGGAACAGGCGCGGCAGTGCAAACAGCTGGAGGCGGAGCAGGGTGAGCAAGGCCGTGCCCGCGCGGTGGCCGATTACATCGCCGGCATGACCGACCGTTACGCCATCATCGAGCATGAGCGGATCTTCGATCCTTCGGCGCTGACCTGAGACCGCCGCCATGCGTATCTATCTGCAAATGCCATCCCTGGAAGGCAAGCCGCCGCGCTTCTATCATCTGTTCCTGCAGGCCGATTTGATCGAGGGCTGGACCCTGGTCAAGGAGTGGGGCTTTCAGGGCAGCGGCGGCCGTCTCAAGCGGGAGCACTATCCCGACTATGACGCGGCCGAAAACGCATTGATGCAGAGCCGCGACGCGCAGCTCAAGCGCGGTTATCGCGTCGTGTTTATGGAAGGGCAGCGTCTTCCCGGCACTGATTAAAGCCTTTTGTTTTGGCCCTGCTTTTGCCACAATGGCCGCTTCAGAAACATTGTTCCCCTAATGGCCGACGATCAAAAAATCACCCCCAGACTGAGTAAGCGCTTCTCGGACCTGTTCGGTGTTGACGAGCACACCCCGGAGTTCAGCATCGAAAATGATTCACATGCCGCCGTCTATCTGGAAGAGTCGCGCAAACTCAACCTGAACAAGCTGCTGCATCTTGCGCCCTATAGCGAGGTGTTGCTACTGCTGGGCGGGCAGGGTGTTGGTTGTACCACCATGCTAAAGGCCTTCGTCCAGCGCGCAGCCGCCACCTGGCGCATCAGCTTCGTCAGCGCCAGTGCCCTGATGGACGGCGTCACCTTCCTGCGCCGGATCGGCAATGGCTTTGAACTCGATCTGGACGATACGACATCGGTGGATGACCTGTTGTGGGAGATCACCCGTTACCTTCAGGCCCTGGGGCGCAGCGGCCGGCGCGCCATCATCATCGTCGACGACGCCCATCTGCTCACCGACGAGGTGATCCTGCTGGCGGAAAAGATTCTGCGTGACGAGCGCACCGATGACTGCGTCAGTCTGGTGCTGAGCATGCGCCAGGACCAGAGCGACAAGCTGGATCGCTTTGCCGTGCTGAAAGAGCGCCTGGCCTACACCATCCGGCTCGAGCCCTTGAGCAGGAAGGAGGTCGACGGTTATCTGCGCCAGCGTCTCTCCGCCATGGCTGTGCAGCCGGAGCGGTTGCTCAATTCGGAAACGGTCGAGTCTATCCATCGCAACAGCGGCGGACTGCCCGAGCGGGTCAACGCCCTGGCCCACGAACTGCTGGCCGGCCAAAAGAAGCCCGCCACCCAGGGCGGTGGCAGGAAGTGGTCGGTGCTGGCGCTCAGCGCCGTTGCCCTGGTGGGCGTGGCGGTGCTGTTGTATCAGGACGAGATCAACCGCATGTTCGAGGCGCCTACGCAGCCATCGTTCTCCGAAGCCGCCCGGGACAATGCCGCCGAGATGCCGCTCGGTGCCATGGGCGATCAGGATGACGGCGCCAGCGATGTTATCACCGGTGAGGCCGTGGCCGCGCTGGAAGACGAAACCGGTTCACCCCTGGAGCTACCCGTGCCCGAGGAGATCGCCGTCGGGCAGGCCGGACAGGCGCCGCCGGAGGCGCAGACGGAGCTGGGCACAGTGACCGAGCCGCAGCTCTCCGCTCCTGAAAGCATTGAGCCCGGCGCGATGGGAATACCGGCCAAGGAGCGGGCAGAGGCCGCGCCGGCGCCCGAGCGGTCACCGCAAATGGCATGGTTGCTGGCCCAGCCTGAAGATCATTACACCCTGCAGTTGATGGCGCTGGGAGACAAGGGCGACGTGATCAGGTTCATCGAAAAGCACGGCATCGCCGCTGAGAGCGCCACCTTCCCCATCACCCGCCGCAGCAAGGTGCTGACGGTGCTGGTCTATGGCAGTTATCCCAGCCGCGCCGCGGCCGGCAAGGCGGCCGCTGGCTTGCCCAGGGCCTGGGGCGTGGGCCAGCCGTGGATTCGCCAGTTTGCCGACGTGCGTCAGGAACTGGCCGAAAAATAACGCCCTGCGTCCCCGCCGATGGGCGCTATTTTATTGATATTATGGGGGTTATTGTCTCGTTGGGCCTCCTCGCCATTGCGCCGCCCCGGCGCTGATTGTATACTCCTGTCCCCTTTTGTGTCTGTAGGCGCCGCAAGGCTCGCTAGGGCGCTAGCCCGCATTTCTCACTGCGGGTCGTAGCGAGGGCGCCTAAGGTGCTGAAGATTCGCGGTGCACGGACCGTAGGGCGACGAAGGCATACTTGACAGTCTGTCGGGGAGCCCGGAGGGAGTTACGCCGCGAAGATTCAGTATATTGGGCGCCCGCAGTAGGTTCGCGGTGGAAAATGCGGGCTAATACAATCAACCGGTTAGATCGTTTTGCTTATGAAACAAGGTTTATACCGCCCCGAGTTTGAAAAAGACAACTGCGGGTTCGGCCTGATTGCGCATATGGACGGCGTCCCCAGCCACTGGCTGGTGCAGACTGCCGTGAATTCACTGGCATGCCTGACCCATCGCGGCGCCGTGGCCGCCGACGGCAAGAGCGGCGATGGTTGCGGCCTGTTGCTGCGCAAGCCTGACGGCTTCTTGCGCGCCGCCGCCGCCGAGCTGGATATCACCCTGGCGCCGTTGTATGCGGTGGGTATGATCTTCCTCAGCCAGGAGGGCGACAAGGCCGAAGCGGCGCGTCGCCAGTTGGAAAGCGAGCTGGGCAAGGAAGGCCTGAACGTGGTCGGTTGGCGTGTGGTGCCCGTCGATCCGTCGGCTTGCGGTGAGGAGTCGCTCAAGAGCCTGCCGCGCATCGAACAGGTCTTCGTCAATGCCCCCGAGGGCATGGCAGAGGCCGATTTCGAGCGCCACCTATATATAGGTCGGCGCCGTACCGAGAAGGCCATCGAGCCCCATGATCCGGTGTTCTACGTGCCCAGTCTGTCCTGCCGGGTGGTTTCCTACAAGGGCCTGGTGATGCCGGCCAATCTGCCGGTGTTCTACAAGGATCTGAATTCCGAGGCGCTCGAATCTTCCACCGCAGTGTTCCACCAGCGCTTCTCCACCAACACCTGGCCGCAGTGGCGCCTGGCCCAGCCGTTTCGCTACCTGGCCCACAACGGCGAGATCAATACCGTCCAGGGCAACCGTTACTGGTCCCTGGCGCGCGGCCACAAGTTCGAGACCCCGCTGCTGCCCATGGCCGATATCCGGCCGCTGGTGAGCATGACCGGTTCCGACTCCAACAGCCTGGACAACATGCTCGAGGCCCTGCTGGCCGGCGGCATGGACATCTTCCGTGCCATTCGCCTGCTCGTGCCGCCGGCCTGGCAGAACATCGAGGCCATGGATCCGGACCTGCGCGCCTTCTACGAATACAGCTCCATGCACATGGAGCCCTGGGACGGCCCGGCCGGCATCGTGCTCACCGACGGCCGCTACGCCGCCTGCAGCCTGGACCGCAACGGCCTGCGCCCGGCGCGTTACGTGGTCACCAAGGACCGCCATATCACCCTGGCCTCCGAGATCGGGGTCTACGGCTACCAGCCGGAAGACGTGGTCACCAAGGGTCGCTTGAAGCCGGGTGAGATGCTGGCGGTGGACACCGAGACCGGCACGCTGCTGCTGCCCGAGGACATCGACAACATGCTCAAGGGGCGTCAGCCCTATAAGAAATGGATGGCGGATAACGCCCGGCGCTTGGAATCCCGCCTGGCCGGTGAACACGGCCGCTGTGCCGAGGATGAGGCGCCCGAGCGTCTCAAGATCTATGAAAAACAGTTCCAGGTCAGCTTCGAGGAGCGCGATCAGGTGCTGCGCGTGCTGGCCGAACTGGGCCAGGAGGCGGTGGGTTCCATGGGGGATGATACGCCCCTGGCGGTGCTGTCGCAGCAGGTGCGCTCGCCCTACGACTATTTCCGCCAACAATTCGCCCAGGTCACCAATCCGCCCATCGACCCGATCCGTGAAAGCATCGTCATGTCGTTGCAGACCTGCTTCGGGCGTGAATTGAACATGTTCGAGGAGACGCCCCGGCACGCCGCGCGCCTGCTGGTGGACTCGCCGGTGCTGTCTCACGGCAAGTACAGCCAACTGTTTGCCATGGATGACCCGGACTATGCCCACGCGCGCATCGAGCTGAATCGCACGGGCGGCCTGAAACAGGCCATCGACGCCATTTGTGACGAGGCCGTGGCCGCCGTCAAGGGCGGCAAGGTGGTGGTGGTGCTGTCCGATCGCAACATCAGCAAGGAGGCCCTGCCGGTGCATGCCGCGCTGGCCACCGGCGCCGTGCACCACCGCCTCATCGAGGCAGGACTACGCTGCGACACCAACATCGTGGTGGAGACCGGCAGCGCCCGCGATCCCCATCACTTCGCGGTATTGCTGGGCTATGGCGCCACCGCCGTCTATCCCTATCTGGCCTACGAGTGCCTCTGCGACATGATCAAGGACGGCGAGATCAGCGGCCTCAAGCCCCAGGAGGTGGAACACAACTACCGCAAGGGCATCAACAAGGGTCTGTACAAGATCATGTCCAAGATTGGTATCTCCACCGTCGGCTCTTATCGCGGCGCCCAGTTGTTCGAGGCCGTCGGCCTGAGCAAGGAGGTGGTGGACCTGTGTTTCACCGGCACCACCACCCGCATCCAGGGCACCGGCTTCGCCGATCTGGAGGCCGATCAGGAGATCCTGCATAAGCTGGCCTGGAATCCGCGCAAGCAGACCAGCCAAGGGGGCCTGCTCAAATACATCCACGGCGGTGAGGCCCATGCCTACGATCCGGACGTGGTCGGCACCTTGCAGACCGCAGTCAACAGCGGCAACTATGCCGACTGGGAAAAACACGCCGCCCTGATCAACCGGCGCCCGCCGCTGGCCCTGCGCGACATGCTCAAGCTGCGCGACGATGTCACGCCCGTTCCTCTCGACGAGGTGGAACCGGCGGAAGCGCTTTACACGCGTTTTGACTCGGCCGCCATGTCGCTCGGTGCCTTGTCGCCCGAAGCCCATGAGACGCTGGCCGAGGCCATGAATCGACTGGGTGGCCGCTCCAATTCCGGTGAGGGTGGCGAAGACCCGCAACGTTACGGCAGCGTGCGGCGTTCCAAGATCAAGCAGGTGGCCTCGGGTCGCTTCGGCGTCACCCCCGCCTACCTGCGCAGCGCCGAGGTGTTGCAGATCAAGATCGCCCAGGGCGCCAAGCCCGGCGAGGGCGGTCAGTTGCCCGGCCACAAGGTCAACGAGTTGATCGCCGAGTTGCGTTACTGCAAGCCCGGCGTCGGGCTGATTTCGCCGCCGCCGCATCACGACATCTATTCGATCGAAGATCTGGCCCAGCTGATCTTCGACCTCAAACAGGTCAACCCCGAGGCGCTGGTCTCGGTCAAGCTGGTGGCCGAGGCCGGTGTCGGCACCATCGCCGCCGGCGTGGCCAAGGCCTATGCCGACCTGATCACCATCGCCGGCTTCGACGGCGGCACCGGCGCCAGCCCGCTGACTTCGGTGAAATACGCCGGCAGTCCCTGGGAGCTGGGCCTGACCGAGACCCACCAGACCCTGCGCGCCAACAACCTGCGCGACAAGGTGCGGCTGCAGACCGATGGCGGCCTCAAGACCGGCGTCGATGTCATCAAGGCCGCCATCCTGGGCGCCGAGAGTTTCGGCTTCGGCACCGGGCCGATGATCGCCATGGGCTGTAAATATCTGCGTATCTGTCACTTGAACAACTGCGCCACCGGCGTGGCGACTCAGGATAAGGTGCTGCGCATGGACCACTATGTCGGCACGGTGGAAAAGGTGATGAACTATTTCCGTTTTATCGCCGAAGAGACCCGCCGCCTGATGGCCGGCCTGGGCGTGCGGACCATGGACGAGCTGATCGGCCGCGTCGATCTGTTGGAGCCCATCGAGGGCGTTACCGGCAAGCAGCGCCGCCTGGACCTGAGCCCGATTCTGTACGCCGGCAAGCCCGAGCATCCCAACTGCTGCGTGGCCCAGCGCAACGAGCCCTTCGACAAGGGCGAACTGGCCGAGCAGATGGTGGCCGATGCGCTGACCGCCATCGAGAACAAGACTGGCGGTGAGTTCAGCTACACCCTGCACAACACCGACCGTTCCATCGGCGCGTGCCTGTCGGGCGAGATCGCCATGCGCCACGGCAACCTGGGCATGAGCGACGCGCCTATCACCCTGCGCCTTAAGGGCACGGCGGGCCAGAGCTTCGGCGTTTGGAATGCCGGCGGCCTGGAGATGTATCTGGAGGGCGATGCCAATGACTACGTCGGCAAGGGCATGGCCGGCGGCAAGCTGGTGATCTATCCGCCGGCCGGCAGTGGCTTCGTCAGCCACGAGACCACCATTATCGGCAACACCTGCCTCTACGGCGCCACCGGCGGCACGCTCTACGCCGCCGGCCTGGCGGGCGAGCGCTTCGGCGTGCGCAACTCCGGCGCCACCGCCGTGGTCGAAGGCATCGGCGATCACGGTTGTGAATACATGACCGGCGGCCTGATCGCCGTGCTCGGTGCCACCGGGGTCAACTTCGGTGCCGGCATGACCGGCGGCTTCGCCTACATCTTCGACGCGGACAATACCTTCGTCGATCGCTATAACCATGAGCTGATCGACGTCCATCGCGTCGGCCCCGAGCACATGGAGGCGCACCGCAACCATCTGCGCACCCTGATCGAGGCGTTCGTCGCCGAGACCGGCAGCGCCCGCGGTCAGTCCATCCTGGACAACTTCAAGGACGTGGTCGGCCGGTTCTGGCTGGTCAAGCCCAAGGCGGCCGATCTGCAGTCCCTGCTGCGCGACCTGCAACGCCAGGCTGCGTAACTTAATTAGAAGCTGAAGATTATGGGTAATACATTTCAATTCATCCAGGTGAAGCGCCGCGATCCGGCCAAGAAACCGGTGGAAATACGCGTCAAGGAGTACCGCGAGATCTACGGCGGTTTTGATGCCGAGCAGGCGGCCGAGCAGTCCGAGCGTTGTCTGGAGTGCGGCAATCCCTATTGTGAATGGAAGTGCCCGGTGCACAACTACATTCCCAACTGGCTCAAGCTGGTGGCCGAGGGCAAGTTGGCGCAGGCCGCCGAGATGTCGCATCAGACCAACTCCCTGCCCGAGATCTGCGGCCGCGTCTGCCCGCAGGACCGGCTGTGCGAAGGCGCCTGTACGCTGAACGACGGCTTCGGCGCGGTCACCATCGGTTCGGTGGAGAAGTACATTTCCGACACCGCCTTCGCCCAGGGCTGGCGTCCCGACCTGTCCCACGTCAAGGACACCGGCAAAAAGGTCGCCGTCATCGGCGCCGGTCCGGCCGGACTGGGCTGTGCCGACGTGCTGGCGCGCAACGGCGTCAAGGCGGTGGTCTATGACCGCCATCCCGAAATTGGCGGCCTGCTGACCTTCGGCATCCCCGAATTCAAGCTGGAAAAAGAAGTGGTGCGCCTGCGCCGCGAAGTGATGGAGGGCATGGGTATCGAATTCGTGCTGAATACCGAAATCGGTAAAGACGTCGATTTCCAGACCCTGGTGGACGAATACGACGCCGTCTTTCTCGGCATGGGCACCTATACCTATATGAAGGGTGGCTTTCCCGGCGAGGACCTGCCCGGCGTTTATGAGGCCCTGCCCTTCCTCATCTCCAACATCAACCACTGCCTGGGTTATGAGCAGGACGAGCATGGCTTCATCAATATGGAAGGCAGGCGTGTGGTGGTGCTGGGCGGCGGTGACACCGCCATGGACTGCAACCGCACTGCCATCCGCCAGGGCGCGGCCAGCGTCACCTGCGCCTATCGCCGCGACGAGGCCAACATGCCCGGTTCCAAAAAAGAGGTGGCCAATGCCAAGGAAGAGGGGGTGCAGTTTCTTTTCAACCGCCAGCCGGTGGAGATCGTCGGCGACGGCAAGGTGGAGGGCATCAAGCTGCTCACCACCCAGTTGGGGGAACCCGACGAGCGCGGTCGCCGTCGCCCCGAGCCGGTGCCCGGCTCCGAAGAGGTGGTGCCTTGCGACAACGTCATCATCGCCTTCGGTTTCCAGCCCAGTCCCTCGCCCTGGTTCAGTGACTACGGCATCGAAGTGGACGAGCGCGGCCGCGTCAAGGCGCCGGCCGATCACCAGTACAAGTTCCAGACCACCAATCCCAAGGTCTTCGCCGGCGGTGACATGGTGCGCGGTTCCGACCTGGTGGTGACCGCCGTCTTCGAAGGACGTAATGCCGCCGAAGGCATTCTGGACTACCTCGAAGTTTGATAATCAATGTAGGGTGGGCTAAGCGGTAGCGCAGCCCACCAAGCGTCGCCGCCGGCGACACAACAAGTTGTAGGATTTGCATGAGCGAATTGAAAAACGATCGTTTCCTGCGGGCGCTGCTGAAACAGCCCGTCGATGTCACCCCGGTGTGGATGATGCGCCAAGCCGGCAGTTACCTGCCCGAGTACCGCGCCACGCGCGAAAAGGCCGGCAGCTTCATGGATCTGTGCAAGAATGCCGAGCTGGCCTGCGAGGTCACCCTCCAGCCGCTGGAGCGTTTCCCGCTCGACGCCGCCATCCTGTTCTCCGATATCCTCACCATTCCCGATGCCATGGGCCTGGGCCTGCGCTTCGCCGCCGGCGAGGGACCGGTGTTCGACCGGCCGGTGCGCAGCGAGGCCGATGTGGAAAAACTCTTCGTGCCCGACCCGGAAGGCGAGCTGCAATATGTCATGAACGCCGTGCGCACCATCCGTAAGGCGCTCAACGGCCGCGTGCCGCTGATCGGTTTTTCCGGTTCGCCCTGGACCCTGGCCACCTACATGGTGGAGGGCGGCGGCACCAAGGACTACGCCAAGGTGAAGGGCATGATGTTCGATCGCCCCGACCTGATGCACACGCTGCTGGACACGGTGGCGCAGTCGGTCACGTCATACCTCAACGCCCAGATCGCCGCCGGCGCCAAGGCGGTGCAGATCTTCGACACCTGGGGCGGCGTGCTCACCCCGCGTGATTACCAGGAATTCTCGCTGCGCTACATGCAGCAGATCGTCGCCGGTCTGACCCGTGAAAACGACGGCCGCCAGGTGCCGGTGATCCTGTTCACCAAGGGCGGCGGCCAGTGGCTCGAGGCCATGGCCGAGACCGGTTGTGACGCACTGGGCCTGGACTGGACCACCGACATCGGCGCGGCCCGCGCCCGCGTCGGCGACAAAGTGGCGTTGCAGGGCAACATGGACCCGTCCACCCTGTATGCCTCGCCGGAACGCATCCGCCGGGAGGTGGCCACCATCCTGGAATCCTACGGCAGTGGTTCCGGCCATGTCTTCAACCTGGGTCACGGCATTCACCAGCATGTCGATCCCGATCATGCCGGGGTGTTTGTCGAGGCGGTGCATGAGTTGAGTGACAAGTATCACGATTAGTCCGCAAATTAACGCGAATGGACACAATTAGAAATACCCCAGCCTCCCCCTTTCTTAAAGGGGTATCGGGTGGGATTTAGAGGGTTGGAGCTGTTAGCTTTAAATCTCTCCCAACCCCTCTTTAGAAAAGAGGGGGCTTTATTCGCGTTCATTCGCGGACTGAAAATCAAACAGAGGTAACAGCCAATGATGCCGGAAAAGTTCGAAAAGCTGCGTGACATGGAGGCCTTTACCGAGGGGCTGATGAACCGCATCTTCGCCTTTCAGGAGAAGCAGCATCCTGCCTGGGATGAGAGCAAACCCTTTCCCCAGCGCATCGGCGGTATTCCGCTGCACAATCTGATGTTCAGCAATCCGGATCGGGATCCGAAGCTGCTGGGCCCGACCATCGCCCATTATTATCCGCTGCGCGAAGAGAACCGCGCCCTGGTCTATTACGCCCAGCAGGTGGCCGGCGATCCCGTGGTGCTGGATGTGCACGCCCGCAACGGTTTTATCGGCAGCCTCCTGGCAAGAGAGGGCGTAAGGGTGGTAGGCCTGCGCGATCCCTTGGAGAAGCCCAACCAGATCGCCAACTTTTACGACCCCACTTGCTATGACATGCGCGAGGGCACCGTGGCCGACGTGGATTTCCCCATCGATGTCGCCTTTTCCGCCTGGATGCCCTCCGGCAAGAATTTCACCCCCGATATCGTCCGGCTGAAACCAAAACTGATTATTTATGTCTATACAGAACATGTGAATGTGTACAGCAAGCTGTGGCAGACCGGCTGCGAGGCGGCTTTCAATGACCTGCCGGACAACTACCGCATCATCGACGAGTGGTCCATCGCGCGGCCGGAAAACCTGCTGCAGGAGGCTTGGCCCGATCTCAGTGCCAGCATCGAAGAGACGCGTTATGTGCGTGTTTTTGCCGACCGGTCGGTCGCTGAGATTCCTCAGTACGCGCCCGAGCGGATGGCCGAGCCCTACGACTGGGAAGCCGAGCTGGAAATGGCCCTGCTGACCATTGAGGCGAAGCAGCATTTGCGTTCGCGCGGCATCGCCGTTTAATCCACACTGTCACCGTCAGCGGCCGAGTTCGGATGCCGTGGACGCTGGCCAGCCGCCCGCCCTCACAGGTATATTGAACCCTTTAGGGAAACGCATGGCGCAGCACCAGAATCACCTGTTGGTATAAAACCCTGGTGGGACGGAGACATCCAATCCGCATCCCCCGGCGGCCACCGATTTCTGGATTAAGGGGTAACATAAACGATTATGCAATATTCACGATTTGCATGCTGTTCGAGAAGCCGGCCTATCGCGGTTCAGGCGAGGCTTCCCCGCCGTAGGCCTGCGCCTCTCACGCAAAGAGGGATCCGGCGCTGTGCTGTATAGGGTATACGAGTGTCGCGGGCGCCCGGGATGGCGGGAGCGACTTCCCACGGTCCTAGCGAGGAATACGGGTTAAGGCATGGATCAAAAACCGTTTCGTACTTTGATTCTATGGACAGTCTGGGCCAGTGCCGCAATGGCCATCTACCTGGCATTGTATCAGGATACCGAGGTCTGGACGTTTCTAGAAACCGATAGCAGCCGCATCACATGGTTGATTCTCGGGCTCTTCGGTCTGGGCTTGCTGGGCAGTTTCGTGCTGACCATTATGATAACCCACGAGTCCTACCGCGCCGCGCAGCTCGACAAGGTGGCGCGCGAGGGCGGGCTCAAGGCGATCACCGTCCATTCGATGAAGCGCGCCGCCGACCGCTTTTTCAACGCCATCCAGTCCACCATCGATAGCAAGGGCCAGCCGGAAGTGGAGACCCTGCTGAATGTGGAGCTGGCCGCCTACGAGCGTATCGGCCACATGGTGGAGCTGGTGGGCAACCTGCTGATTACCCTGGGTCTGATCGGCACGGTGATGGGGCTGACCCTGACCCTCACCGGTCTCACCGGTTCCCTCGACGCCCTGGGCCACGATCAGGAGATGCTACTGCACGGCCTGCGCACCGCCATGAGTGGCATGGGCACGGCCTTCTACACCACCCTGTTGGGGGCGGTGCTGGGTGGGGTGCTGCTGCGCATGTTCGCCCAGATCAACCTGCACGGGGTCGAGGGGCTGCACGACAACCTGCTGCGCATCTGCATGATCTACTGCTCCGCCGACTATGTGCAGACCATGGAGCGCGACGTGCGCCACCTGAACAACGAGATCGCCGCCCTTGAGGCCAACATCCGCCGCCTGGAGCAGGCCTTCGGCAGTTCGCACCTGGCCATGAGCGATTTCCGCAATGAGATCAGGCGTCTCGGCGAGGCCAATTCGGACGACGCAAGTAAGCCGCTGCATATACTGATCCAGGAACACCGTGCCTACTGCGACGCCCTGCGTGACGAGATGCGCATGTTGGCCTCCATGAAAAAGCCATTTTGGATTCGCGTGCGCGATGTGTTCCGCCCGCGGGCATGATTAGGTCCCGATTGCCATGAAGATCAAACGTCGCTCAGGTGCCACCAACGTACATGAAAGTTTTTCCGACATCGCCCTGCTGATGCTGGCGACGTTTATCTTTTTACTGGTCACCATTCTGATTACTTCGAAGATTCAGGAGACGGTGCAGGTGCCGCGGCTGCAAGAGGAGATTCAGGCGCTGAAGCAAGAGATCAAAACGATGGAAAAGGACAACGACCGGCTCTACCGCGAGCTGGATGAGATGGCCGGCATGAGCACCGAGACCCAGGTCGAGGCCATCCTGGAGAGCGTCGGCCTCAGCTCCGGCAAGGGGCGCCACGACTTCGACCTGTTCGTCAAAGGTATCAAGGAACTGCCCGGCAAGGACATGCACCTGGTGGTGGACGCCACCGGTTCCATGCACGGTGCCGCCACTTTCCTGGTGCCGCTGCTGCGCGTTATCGTCATCCGGTCGGGCAAGCAGCTGTCGGCGGTGACCTGGTTCTCGGACGGCCAGGCCGAGACCTACCAGGGCACCATGGGTGAGATGTTTGACAATTTCATGAAGGGTGCCCCCTTCATCGGCAATAACGAGACCATCGGCGACGCCTTCATCAGGGCGGAGCAGAACGCCCATGTGCCGGGGGCTTACGTGTTGCTGGGTGACGAGCCCTCGGACGACCGCATCTATTACCTCGATATCCCCGCGCCGGTGTTCACCATCCCCATCGGCAAGGCCAACCCCAGTACCCGTTACCAGTACCAGACCCTGGCCGACAAGACCGGCGGCAAGATGCTGGAGCTGGAGCTGAGGTAATCGGGCCGATCTTAATTTTTTCACCACGGGGATGTCGGGCGACTTGTGTTCGGATTGGTATGCTGAATGGATGCGTTGATTTGCTGATCAACTGAGAGGCCCTCAATTTCCGCATCACGCATCTCCCCGTGCCACCCCGTGGTTAATAACGGGTTCTTGTAAATCCTCGGAAATGATTAATGAATCTCGGCCAGCAGCTGGCCCATCAGCGATTCCGCCTGGCCCAGATAGCCGCCACCGAACAGATTCAAGTGATTCAGCACGTGATAAAGGTTGTAGAGTTTCTTGCGCAGTTCATAGCCCGGCTCCAGTGGAAAGGCCTCTTCATAGGCTTGATAAAAACGCGCGTTGAACCCACCGAACAGTTCGGTCATGGCCAGGTCGGTTTCACGGTCGCCGTAATAGACGGCGGGGTCGAAGATCACCGGCGTGCCGTCCTCGAGGAAGGCGTAGTTGCCCGACCACAGGTCGCCATGCAACAGGGCGGCGCTGGGGATATGGCCGGCGAAAAAGGCCTCCATATTGGGCAGCAGCTGATCCCCCAGTTGTTGTAGCCGACCGCCGTGGCCGTTGCCGGCGGCGAGCCTGAGTTGAAAACCGAGACGTTGCTCACGCCAGAAATTGACCCAATCGTTGGAGGGGCTATTGTGCTGCGGTGTGGCGCCGATGGTGTTGTCGCGATGCCAGCCGTAGTGATCGGCGTAACACCGGTGCATTTCGGCCAAGTCGTGCCCCAGTCGTTGGTGGCTGCTGCCATTGCCCTGGCTTAGCGCCAGCTGTTCCAGCACCAGATAGGATTGGTCACCCGAAATGCCGCTGCAGATCACCACAGGGACGCGAATGGAGCCGCTGGCGGCAATCTCGTTTAGCCCCGCCGCCTCCGCCTCGAACATGTCGGCCAGCTCGGCGCAATTGAGTTTGACAAAGTAGCTGCGCTCGCCGTCCCGCACCGTACTGGTGGTGTTGATGCAGCCCCCGCCGCCGGCCAGTTGCTCGCGGCAGTGGAAGGGCTCGCCGGTGGCGGCGCTGATGTTGTCGGCGATGTCGGTCCAGAGTGACATAGATACGAGAGTATAGCCGCTCACGGTTGTCGCACAAAGTCACCGTGACGGGCGGCGCGCCTGAGCTGCGGAATTCACTTTGGTATCGATAGCCGCCGGCAGATTGCGAAAGGCGACCCCGCAGGCCTTGACCCCTCGCCCGCTAACGGCTGGCGGGCGATGTCCACGTCGAGTGTCCCGGCCGTTGAGACTGATTAAAATAAGCAGTGGTTGCTGAATTATTGCCATTCGTATCGGTCTCCGCCTACTATTATAAAAGCGGTTACATACATCGACGGTGGAGGAAAGGAGACGCAAATGTACCTAAAAGAGAAAAAATCGGGTGACATGGTGGAAGTGCTGGAACTTCAGGCGCTCATCAATCCCAAGGAGGATGAGATAAAAGGCCGTTTCCACGCCGGTGAAGAGATGGGCGATGCACGGGCCTTTGCCAAGGCCGATCTCTGTTTTCCCTCCGGCGAGGCGTTGCCGCAGTGTTGGGTGAACCCGGCTTACAAGGGCTGACTTTTCCGGCTAATCGCGCCAACGCGCGGTTATGCGGTTGAGCCAGATATCGATCCGGCCCCAGAACAGTTCCTGCAGGCGACGGTACCAGGGGCGCCGCCGCCAATTGTCGTAGAGGATCTCGGTGCTGTCATTGAAGTCGTTTTCGAACATCCGCTTTAATTCCCCGGCAAAGTCCTGGTCGTCGATTTCCTGATTGCCTTCCAGGTTCCACAGCAGATTCCAGCGGTCGAGGTTGCTTGAGCCGATGGAACACCACTGGTCACATATATAGGCTTTGGTATGGCTGAAGCGCGGCTGGTATTCAAAGATGCGCACGCCGTGTTTGAGCAGGTTGTAGTAAAAACGGCGCCCGGCGTGGTGCACCGCCGGGTGGTCGTGGTGGGGGCCGGGTAGCAATAGGCGCACATCGACACCGCACCGCGCCGCCTTGCGCAGGGCGCGGCGGATTTTCCACGATGGCACGAAGTAGGCGGTGGCGATCCAGACCCAGTGTTCGGCGGACTTGAGCCGCTTGATCAGAGAGCGCTTGATCTCCTGTCGGCTCGACCTCTGGGTATGGGTGACCCGCCCCATTTGGGCCTGCGCGGTTTCTTTTTCCGTGCTGGAGACATGATTGAGAAAATCCAGTTCCGATTTTTCCGCCGGCCAGGTCTCAATAAAGAGCTGCGCCCAGTCCGCCACGCAGGGACCGCGTACCTCGACCATGGCGTCGTGCCAGGGATGTTTGGTGGCATAGCGCGAATCGAAGGTGTCGGTCAGCCCGGCGCCGCCGATGAAGGCGATGCGCCGGTCCACCAGCAATAACTTGCGGTGGTCGCGAAACAGCACGCGCCGCAGCCGACCGTAATGCATCGGATTGTAAAAACAAAGCGAGATATTGGTGTGCTGCAACCTCAGCCGGTCGCGCCGGCTGATGCCGCGGGCGCCGAAATCATCCAGCAGAATAAACACCTTTATCTCGCGGCGGGCGGCGGCAAGCAGGGCATCGATAAATTGATCCAACACCCTGCCCGATTCAACCAGGTACATCTCCAGGGCCACGAAATGCCGGGCCTGCTGAATGGCATCGAGCATGGCGGGAAAAAAATTGCCGCCGTCCACATGCAGCCGGAATCGGTTGCCGCCGCGCCAGGGAAACTGATAACGATGGGTGTCGGGATTGATCATGGGTTGTCCACGATTTAAACACGAAACCCCGGGGGTAGCCAGACGACAGCGGGCCATCGCCGTGTGTCGCGGTGGTTTGCAAATAAGGCGATAACAGCCGGGAACAGATGTGATAATTTAGCGCCATGGGAAAAATTATCGAAGCCTTCTGGAAAATCTGTCTGTTTCGGCAGGGGCCGCAGGATCTGCCCGTGTCAAGCGTCCTGATGCTGGCCAGCATGCTGGTCTATGCGGTGGCCAGTGTGTTGGTTGGTTTGCTGAATTTATCGCCGGTCGCGGCGCTGCTCTCCGGTATTCTCGATGTGGCGCTGATGGCCGCCATGACCCAATTGCTGTTGTGGATTAAGGCGCTGGGGGCGCGCTTTCAACAGACTTTTACCGCACTGATGGGCACCGGCGCCATTCTCGGCTTTCTTGCCCTGCCGTTGTTGTACATCCAGCTACAGATAGGTGATCAGCCCGCCTTGTTGCCCTCGCTGTTGACCCTCGCTTTGATGATCTGGAATCTCGCCATTGTCGGACACATTCTGCGCCATGCCATCGGCGCCCCGTTTTTCGTCGGCGTGCTGCTGGCGGTGGTGTTCATGTACGTTTCCATCAGCGTGATGCGATCCCTGTTTGTAACGACGGGCTAAGCTGCATTTTTCACCAGGCAGCCAGCTGCTATTTGGATTTTAGGGAAAAATATACTGTTTGATATGCATATACATATTCTTGGTATCTGTGGCACTTTCATGGGCGGCATCGCCATTCTGGCGCGAGAGATGGGCTTTACCGTCACGGGCTCGGATGCCAACGTCTATCCCCCCATGAGCACTCAGCTGGAAGGGCAGGGCATCATTCTGCAGCAGGGCTTTGACCCCGCGCCATTGGATCCGGCGCCCGACCTGGTGGTGATCGGCAACGCCATGTCGCGCGGCAATCCTTCGGTCGAATACGTACTCGAGCGCGGCCTGCCCTATATCTCCGGGCCGCAGTTCCTGTCGGACTACATTCTCAAGGATCGCTGGGTGCTGGCGGTGGCCGGCACCCACGGCAAGACCACCGCCTCAAGCATGGTGGCGTGGATACTCGAATACGCCGGGCTCAAGCCTGGGTTCCTCATCGGCGGCATTCCGGCCAATTTCGGCATTTCGGCGTGCCTGGGTGATGCGCCGTTCTTCGTCGTTGAAGCGGATGAATACGATACCGCCTTTTTCGACAAGCGCTCCAAGTTCGTGCACTACAAACCGCGCACCTTGATCCTGAACAACCTGGAGTTCGATCACGCCGATATCTTCGAAGACCTGAACGCGATCAAGAAACAGTTCCATCATCTGGTGCGTATCGTGCCCGGCAACGGCCTGATTATTCCACCCGTGGATGACCCCAACCTGGCCGACGTACTCAACCGGGGCTGCTGGACGCCGCTGGAATATTTCGACGTCGCCGGTGTCGAGCAGCCGGAAAGCAATATCTGGAACGCCCGTGACATAACGCAGGACGGCGGCGCCTTTTCCGTCTATTGGGGTGATGAGCATGTGGGTGATGTGAAATGGAACCTGTTCGGCATGCACAACGTGCACAACGCCCTGGCCGCCGTCGCCGCCGCCCGCCACGCCGGTGTGATCGCCCATGAAGCCGTGGCGGCCTTGAATGAATTCAGGAGCGTCAAACGGCGCATGGAAGTACGCGGTGTGGTCAACGGCGTTACCGTGTATGATGACTTCGCCCATCATCCCACCGCCATCAATCTCACGCTTGATGGGTTGCGTAACCGAGTGGGCGGCGCAAAGATCATCACTATTCTGGAGCCGCGTTCCAACACCATGCGCAGGGGGGTACACGCCAGCACCCTGGCGCCTTCATTGGAAGCCGCCGATGAGGTGATGTTCTACGCACCAGCCGATCTGGGTTGGGATTTGCGCGAAGTGCTGGAATCCCTGGGTGATCATGGCAAGTTGTTCGATGACATTGCCGAAATCGTCAAATATGTCGCGGGTGAGGCGCGCCCCGGCGACCATGTGCTGGTGATGAGCAACGGCGGCTTTGGCGGCATTCACCAGAAACTGCTGGAGGCCTTGACATGAAGCACACCGGTACACGCAACAGTATTGCCCTGGCTATGACCGGCGCCTCCGGTGCCGCCTACGGTTTGCGCCTGCTGCAATGCCTGATTCAAGCTGGCGAACAGGTTCACTTGATGATCTCCAAACCGGCACAGATTGTCATCGCCATGGAAAGCGATGTCAAAGTCAGCGGCACGCCCAAGGAGATGCAGCAACAATTAAGCGCATCGTACGGTGCCGCCGACGGGCAGCTGCATGTCTGGGGCAAGGATCAATGGAGTTCGCCGGTGGCCAGCGGCTCCGGCGCACCGCGCGCCATGGTGGTCTGCCCTTGCACCAGCGCCTTTCTCTCGGCCGCCGCCCACGGTGCCAGCTCGGATCTGATGGAGCGCGCCGCCGATGTCGCCATCAAGGAACAGCGTAAATTGATACTGGTACACCGCGAAACACCGCTATCGGCAATACACCTGGAAAACGCATTAAAACTCGCCCGCTTGGGTGCCATCATTCTGCCAGCCAATCCCGGCTTTTATCAAAATCCCACAACGATGGACGACCTCGTGGATTTTATCGTTGCGCGCATCCTTGACCATCTTGATATCGAGCATGAACTGTTGCCGCGTTGGGGAGATAAGTGACGGCCATTGGTTCATCGACGCTGTTCACATTTATCAAACCATTCAGTGGGCTGATGACGGCATTGCCGCCGCGTTTCAGAACGTGGGTGTAGATCTGGGTGGTCTTAACATCTTTATGGCCTAACTGTTCCTGGACAGTGCGGATGTCCATCCCCCGTTCAAGCAGGTGGGTGGCGAAGGAGTGGCGCAGCGTATGGCAGCTGGCCGGTTTGTCGATGCCCGCATTGCGTACTCCAAACTTTACCGCGCGCTGCAACGTTTTTTCGTGTAAGTGATGTCGACGAATGGCGCCGGTATGTGGGTCGGGTCCGCGCGTATTGGCCGGGAAGACATATTGCCAATGCCATTGTTTTGCTGCATTAGGATATTTGCGTGCCAGTGCATATGGTAGGTAGACCTCACCAAAGCCATCCGCCAAGTCTTTTTCGTGAAGGTTTTTGACATGTTGGAGGTGGCGTTGCAATGGTATAACCAGTTGGTCAGCCAGGGTTACTACACGATCCTTGCCACCCTTGCCGTTCATCACATAAATCGCCTTGCGGTCGAAATCAAGATTCATTACGCGCAGGCGTAAGCACTCCATCAAGCGCAACCCCGATCCATACATCAAACAGGCCGCCAGCCAGAACGGCCCTTCCAACTCACGGAGCAGGGCGCTTACCTCCTGAGGCGTCAGCACAGTCGGCAGCTTTTTCTTGTTCTTGGCGCGAACCGCGCCGTTTATTTTATCGATCGGCTGTTCCAGAACATGTTTGTATAGAAACACCAGCGCATTCAGTGCCTGGTTTTGAGTTGCTGGCGAGACATTGCGCTTAACCGCGAGGTAAGTAAGAAACCGACTTACCTCCTCCGTCCCCATTTCGCTAGGGTGTCGCTTGTTATGAAACAGAATGAATCGTTTGATCCAATCCACATATGATCGCTCGGTTCGAATGCTGTAATGCTTAGTGCGTAATACCGCGCGCACCGAATCGAGAAAGGGCGAAGAACGTTTATCTTGCATATGACCCCCATACGAAACCAAGACTGTTTTTATATACAGTACTCATCCTGTTTGGGGATGTCAAGGGTCGGTATCACTATTTTGTCGTAATCGTCTCCGCTGATAGAAAGGCGGCCAGGTTGATTACGCCGGTGATTGTAATGCGGATGGAGATATAAGTTGTTGAGATAAAAAAATAAATTAGTCGAGGTGCATTAGGGTTTTGTGAAACCATACAAAATAGATATAAACTGCGGGGGATGAAATACCCCAGAGAGGGATAGTTGAGTGCCCCACTCTGGGGCCCACTTAATGTTAGGCGTAATCGTCAGCATCACAGAAACCGTCACCGTGATACTCGTTACATCTCATACACCACCCCTCGTCAAAACACAAGTCGCGCAGTTCTCTGCGCCGCTCATCGAAAGTCCGTGCCGGGTAACCCTGTGT
>JASBUE010000026.1 GCA_030148045.1 Candidatus Tenderia sp. | reverse complement strand
CCAATGATGGCTGGCGCACGGCAGTCGCCAAGACGTCCTTCTACCGCCAGGGTTACCTGGCCAATTCCGGTGGTGCCTCGGTGCGGGTGCGGGTGGCGGACGGTAAGGGCTATCTCAACATCAAGAGCATGGTCCTGGGGGTGAGTCGCCACGAGTTCGAATATCTCATCCCGTTGGCCGATGCCGAGGAGATGCTGGACGACCTCTGTACCGGGCCCCAGATCGAGAAGACCCGCTATTTCGTCGACTATGGCGGGCATATCTGGGAGGTGGATGTGTTCGAGGGTGACAACGAAGGGCTGGTGGTGGCCGAGGTGGAGCTGAGCTCGGTGGATGAGGCCTTCGAGCTGCCGCCCTGGGCCGGCAGGGAGGTCTCGGACGATGAGCGCTATTACAACGTCTGCCTGGTCAAGCATCCATACAAAGAGTGGCGGGACGCAAGCTGATATCGACCGTGCCCGGCCGCACCGCGCTGCTGTTCTTGTTGCTGTGTGCCTGGGTGCTTTCCGGCTGCAGCCGGCCGGACCATGATGCGCTGCGCTTCGGCCTTTCCAGCAGTCCCATCAATCTGGATCCCCGTTTCGCCACCGACGCCGCCTCCAGCCGCATCAACCGGCTGCTCTACCAGCGCCTGGTGGATTTCGACGAGCAGTTGCGTCCGCAGCCCTCGCTGGCCGAGTGGTCGCAGCTCAGCCCTGTGCGTTACCGTTTCCATCTGCTGATCAGCATGGCCGATTTTCATGACGGCACGGCGTTGACCGCCGGTGACATCAAGGCGACCTATGACGCCATACTCGATCCCGCCACCGCCTCGCCGCACCGGGCCGGTCTCGACATGATCGAGTCCGTCGAGGTCATCGACGAGCAGACCCTCGATTTCCACTTAAACAAGCCCGATCCCCTGTTTCCCGGCCGCCTGGTGATCGGCATCATGCCTGCCGGGCTGTTGGCGGTGGAGCATCCCTTCAGCCGCCGGCCCGTCGGCAGTGGTCCGTTTGAATTCGTCGCCTGGCCGGACGAGGGCAGGCTGCTGCTGAATCGGCGCGACGACGAACGCCGCTTCGAGTTCATTACGGTCAAGAATCCCACCGTAAGGGTACTGAAACTGCTGCGCGGCGAGATCGACATGCTGCAGAACGAGCTGCCGCCGGAACTGATCGGTTACCTGGCTGAACAGGAAGAGATTCGGCTGCTCAAGGGGCCGGGCTCCAACTTCACCTATCTCGGTTTCAACCTGCAGGACGAGGACAGCGGCCGGCTCAAACTGCGCCGGGCCATCGCCCATGCCATCGACCGCCAGGCCATTATCGAACATATCATGGGGGGGGCGGCGACGCCGGCCATCGCCTTGTTGCCGCCCGATCACTGGGCCGGCAATCCCAAACTTAAGCTCTATCCCTACGATCCCACCCGGGCGCGGGTGTTGCTGAAGGAGGCGGGCTACACCGCCGGCAAGCGCCCCCATCTGGTCTACAAGACCTCCAGCGATCCGTTCCGGATTCGGCTGGCCACGGTGATCCAGCAGCAGCTCGCCGAGGTGGGCATCGACGTGGAGCTGCGCAGCTATGACTGGGGCACTTTCTACGGCGACATCAAGGCGGGGCGCTTCCAGATGTTCAGCCTCAGCTGGGTGGGGATCAAGACGCCAGACATTTTTCGCTATGTGTTTCATAGCGAATCGGTGCCGCCGCGCGGCGCCAATCGCGGCCGCTATTTTGATAAGGTGGCGGACGAACTGATCGAGGCGGCGGAGCAGGAGCTGGAATTGGTCAATCAGGCGCAACTGTATGCCGAACTCCAAGCACGTTTGTGGCAACAATTGCCCTATGTGCCGCTGTTGTACGAAGATCATCTCTTCGCCGCGCGCCAGGCGATCAAGGGCTACACCCTGGCGCGCGATGGCAATTACGACGGATTGATTCATGTCACCACCGATTGAAGCGGACCAACTCTGGATCGAAATCGGCATCCCGGATCAGCGGTTGGCGTTGCGCCGTGGCGAAACGGTGATCGCGGAGTTCCCGGTCTCCACCGCCGCCAACGGCCCCGGGGAAGGGATGGGCAGCGAATGCACCCCGCGTGGCTGGCACACGGTGCGGGCCAAGATCGGGGCGGGGCAAGCGGAGAACGCGGTATTCGTCGGCCGCCGCCCGACGGGGGAGATCTACACACCGGAACTGGCGGCGCAACATCCGGGGCGCGACTGGATTCTGAGCCGTATTCTCTGGCTTAGCGGGTTGGAGCCGGGGTTTAATCGGCTGGGCGAGGTGGATACCATGCGGCGTTATATCTACATACACGGCACGCCCGACAGCGAGGCGATCGGGGTGGCCAATTCGCATGGCTGTGTGCGGATGCGCAATCAGGATGTAGTGCGCTTGTTTGAGTGGGTGCCGGTGGGGGCGCGGGTGTTGATTCGGGGCGAGGAGGATGAAATCCCCCCTAACCCTTTATGCCCTTTAGGGTGCCCTTTAGAAAAGGGGGGGAGGTGAGGGGGGCGTATCGAAGGTATGGTATTCCCCCGTGGGGATACGGTGCCCCAATAAGCCCCCTCTTTTTCAAAGAGGGGGTTGGGGGAGATTTAATAGCGCTTAGGGCGAGCAAGGATCCATGTTAAGTTTCTTCATCTCCCGCCTGGCCAGCGCCCTGTTCGTCGTCTTCGGCGTCTCCACCCTGGTGTTCTTCTTTTTGCACATGGTCCCCGGCGATCCGGTGGAGGTGATGCTGGGCGAGTCGGCGCAGCCGGCGGACCGCGAGGCGCTGCGTCAGTCCCTGGGCCTGGATCAGCCGCTACTGGTGCAGTTCAGCCACTATCTGGCGCAGCTGTTGCGGTTCGATCTGGGTACTTCCCTCTATTCCCAGCAGCCCATCGTCGACATGCTGGCCGAGCGCATCCCGGCCACGACGGAGTTGGCGGTCGCCGCCCTGGTCGTCGCTGTGCTGATCGCCTTTCCGCTTGGCGTATTGGCGGCGGTGCGCAAGGGCAGCCCTTGGGACCAGGGGGCCATGGGGCTGTCGCTGATCGGCGTCTCTATTCCCAACTTTCTCATGGGGCCGATCCTGATTCTGGTGTTTTCGGTCTGGTTGGGCTGGTTCCCGGTCAGCGGCCGCGAGGGGCTGGCCTCGCTGATTCTGCCCGCCGTGACCCTCGGCACCGCCCTGGCGGCCATTCTGTCGCGCATGGTGCGCGCCACCTTGCTGGAGACCCTGGGAGAGGACTACGTCCGCACCGCCCGTGCCAAGGGCTTGAGCGAGCGCCTGGTGGTCTGGCGTCACGCCCTGCGCAATGCCCTGTTGCCGGTGATCACCCTGCTGGGCTTGCAGCTG
>JASBUE010000022.1 GCA_030148045.1 Candidatus Tenderia sp. | reverse complement strand
ATCACCGCCAAGGTGGTGGCGAAGATGATCGGCGATGTCGGCGCCAGCCGTGTGTTGACCGTCGATCTGCACTCGGAACAGATCCAGGGTTTTTTCGACGTGCCGGTGGACAACGTCTACGCCTCGCCCATTTTGCTGGGCTACGTGTGGCGGCAGAAGTACCCGAACCTGATGGTGGTCTCGCCGGACGTCGGCGGCGTGGTCAGGGCGCGCGCCATGGCCAAGCGGCTGGACGACGCCGAGCTTGCCATCATCGACAAGCGCCGCCCCAAGGCCAATGTGGCCAAGGTGATGCACATCATCGGCGAGGTGGAAAACCGCAGCTGCGTGCTGATCGACGACCTGGTGGATACCGCCGGCACCTTGTGCCAGGCCGCCAAGGCGCTCAAGCAGCACGGCGCGCAGCGCGTGCTGGCGTACTGCACGCACCCGGTGTTGTCGGGAAAGGCGATCGAGAACATCCGCGGCTCCGACCTCGACGAGCTGGTGGTCACCGACACCATCCCGCTGCGTCCGGATGCGCAGGGCTGTACCCGCATCCGTCAGCTGAGCGTGGCCGAAATGCTGGCTGAGGCGATCCGTCGCATCAGCAATGAGGAATCGGTCAGTTCCATGTTCATGGACTGACCCTGGTCTCCCCTGGTCGCGGGGGAGTGTAGTAACTTTACTGGAGACAAATGATGTCTATTTTTGAACTCGAAGCCGAGTCACGCTCAGACATGGGGAAAGGTGCGAGCCGCCGCCTGCGTCGTGACGGCAAGGTACCCGCCATCATGTATGGCGGCGGCGAGGATCCGCAGAGCATTTCGCTGATCCACAGCGAACTGTTGAAGCGTCTGGATCACGAAGCCTTTTATTCGCACATTCTCACCGTCAACGTCGACGGCAAGGCGACCAAGGCGGTGTTGCGCGACATGCAGCGGCATCCGGCCAAGCCGGTGATCATGCACATGGATTTCCAGCGCGTGAACGAGAACCAGCCGATCCGCGTCCACGTGCCATTGCACTTCATCGGCGAGGACATCGCCCCCGGCGTCAAGACCGGCGGCGGCATGGTCAACCACGAAATGATCAAAGTGGAGCTGGAAGTGTTGCCGCGCCATCTGCCCGAGTTTATCGAAGTGGATATCTCGTCGCTGAACGTCGGTGAATCCGTGCACCTGACCGATCTCAAACTGCCCGAAAGCGGTACGCTGGTGGAGCTGGGGCGCGGCGAAGGCCACGACCTGCCGGTGGTCTCGATCCATGCCCGCCGTGGCGGCGCCGACGAAGACAGCGAAGCGGCCGAGGAAGGTGGCGAAGCCGCCGAAGGCGAGAGCTGACACCCGCTGCGGTGGCGCAGATCCAGCTGATCGTCGGCCTGGGCAACCCCGGCGCCGAGTACCAGAGCACTCGGCATAACGCCGGGTTTTGGTTACTGGATGAACTGGCACGGCGTTGCCGGCAGGATTTCCGCGCCGAGGCGCGCTTTCAAAGCGAGGTGGCGCGCTGCCACCTGGAGGGGCGCGATTGCCGCTTGCAGAAGCCGCTGACCTACATGAACCGCAGCGGCCAGGCAGTGCGAGCGCTGATGCAGTTCTTTCGTATTCCGCTTGAGGAAATCCTGGTGGTGCACGACGAGCTCGATCTGCCCGCCGGCGTCGCGCGCCTGAAGATCGGCGGCGGCCACGGCGGCCACAACGGCCTGCGCGATCTTATCAGCCATCTCGGCGGGCGGGAGTTTCACCGCCTGCGCCTCGGTATAGCCCACCCCGGCGACAAGCGCCAGGTGGTCGACTATGTGCTCAAGGCGCCCGGCAAAGACGACCGGCTGTTGATCGGGCGCGCCATGGACGACGCGCTGGCGGTGATGCCGCTGGTGCTCGCCGGTCAGATCGAAAAGGCCATGCACCAGTTGCACAGCCGCAGCGAGTAAATAATCTTATGGGATTCAAATGTGGAATCGTCGGTTTGCCCAATGTCGGCAAATCGACCTTGTTCAACGCGCTGACGCGCGCCGTCATTAAGGCCGAGAATTACCCCTTCTGCACCATCGACCCGAACGTCGGCGTGGTGCCGGTGCCGGACCCGCGCCAGGATCGGCTGGCCGAACTGGTCGAGCCCGAGCGGGTCATACCCACCTCGATGGAGTTCGTCGATATCGCCGGGCTGGTGGCCGGCGCCTCCAAGGGCGAGGGCCTGGGCAACAAGTTCCTGGCTAATATCCGCGAGACCGACGCCATCGTGCATGTGGTGCGTTGCTTCGAGGACGACAACGTCGTCCATGTCGACGGCAAGGTCGACCCCTTGTCGGACATCGAGACGATCAACACCGAACTGGCGCTGGCCGACCTGGAGACGGTGGAGAAGAATCTGCTGCGCAGCGCCAAGGTGGCCAAGAGCGGCGACAAGGACGCCAAGGCGCGAGTGCAGGTGCTCGAAGCGGTCAAGGCCTGCCTGGACGCGGGGCGGCCGGTGCGCTCGCTCGGCCTGGATGCCGACCGGCTGGAGCGGCTGCGCGACCTGCACCTGCTGACCTTGAAGCCGACACTCTATATCGCCAACGTCGCCGAAGACGGTTTCAGCGACAATCCGCGCCTGGACGCCGTCGCCGGCCTGGCGCACACCGAGGGCGCCGAAGTCGTCGCGGTCTGCACGGCCATCGAAGCCGAGCTGGTGGAGCTGGAGTCCGACGAACAGCGCGCGTTCCTGGACGAACTGGGGCTGGACGAGCCTGGCCTCAACCGGGTCATCCGCGCCGGCTACCGCCTGCTGGGCCTGCAGACCTATTTCACCGCCGGACCCAAGGAAGTGCGCGCCTGGACGGTGCCGATCGGCGCCACCGCGCCGCAGGCCGCCGGCGTGATCCACACCGATTTCGAAAAAGGCTTCATCCGCGCGGAAGTGACCTCCTACGAGGACTTTGTCAGCTGCCGCGGCGAGCAGGGCGCCAAGGAGGCGGGCAAACTGCGCCTCGAGGGCAAGGACTACATCGTCCGCGACGGCGACGTCATGCACTTCCGCTTCAACGTCTGAACTGGACAGGCGGCGACGGAATCCCTACAATTTCGCCTCTTCGCGCCGACCCGCCCGGGCCGGCCGCACGACAATCTTTGGCAAGGTAGCTCAGTTGGTTAGAGCACAGCACTCATAATGCTGGGGTCGGCGGTTCGAATCCGCCCCTTGCTACCATAACTGGCTAATAGATAATAATAAAATATCCTTGGGATTGGGGTAGGGGATCACAGCAAGGCTCTGTGCTCCACGGTATCAGTAAGGAGGCTGAATCATATTGGTACCCACCCGCTGTACCGGTGAATCCATCCAGGTCAATACCCCTATACCGGGTGCAACTGGTGGCGTGGAGCCAATCACGGTTACTGTGCTAGGTGTGAAGGGCAACCAGGTACGCATCGGCATTGGCGCCCCAGACGACATAACCATCCTGCGGGAGGAGCTGGAGGAGTGCGAATCCAATCGAGGGAAGTGGGGAGCATGTTAGACGCGGGGGACTTGATCTCACTCGGCGCATTGATCGCTGCTGCCGTTGCTGTCGCCTACGCCAGGGCCACCGTGACGGAAGCCAAAAGAGCCAATGATATTGCCCTGCACTCCGAGAAGCTGAAGACCTATAAAGGCATCCTCAGTATTCAATCCTTGCTTCGGGCGCATGGCCCCAACTTTCCAGAGCATGACTTCTGGAGTAAGTACGAGTATGTAGAGTTAACCGAATTCTATTTCAGCAAGGCCCTGAGCGACCGAGTACACGAGTACTTCAAGCTGGGTAGGGAGGTTAGGACCTCGCGGGACCTATGGGAAGATGCCCATGCCCGCGGTGATGCTGAGCGCAAAGAGGCGGTGGTCCAGGCGTGGGCCCTCTTTAACAAGTGCGTGGAGCTGGGGGATGTCTTGGTCGAGGATATGAAAAAGGAGCTACGCCTGCATTCGGTGTAGTGCGGGTTGCGTTCCGGGGCGTGCAGCACACCGTAAAGTCTGGGGGTGCCTCCATAGGGTAAATTCCTTCTCTAAGCAGTTTCAATGAGCTACATAGTCTAGCCTCGCGGAGGTTGATAGAGATTGCTCCGGCAGGCCCGCGAAGGCCAATGAGATTGCCTCCATTCGGGAGCTGAATTGCGTGCTGTCGGAGGTCAAGGCCGTGACTGAGTACTAAGATTCCCCGGCGTGGACCCTTGTGGGGTGATCCAGCAGTATCTGAAGCACCTAGCAGGGCAGGGACTGCTGAGTGAGTCGGTTGCTTCTCTCTCCTTGTCTTCTGAAGAATCTTCCCCCGGCGCTTCGCCAGCACCAGCGCGGGCTCCGCTCTTGTTCGGTAATTTAGGGCTATATAACTTATTGTACATTATATGGTTATTGTAAAAGTCTTGAGGTCACGAACTAATCCTGTCCGTGAGAAACGCTGACAGACTAAATTTTTCCTTGAGTTAGCCGAGAAATATGCCACTATTAGCATAGTGAAGACGGAAAAATCACTATATTGGATGGGGTCTTCTCTAAAGGACCTGAGAGAATTCCCGGAAGACGTTAAGGACCAGATGGGGTATGCCCTCCACCTCGCCCAACACGGACGCAAGCACCCGGATGTTAAACCGCTCAGTGGATTTAAGGGTGCATCTGTTTTGGAAGTCGTGGAAGATTACGACGGCGACACTTACAGGTCCGTTTATACCGTAAAGTTTAAGGGCGTGGTGTATGTTCTCCACGCTTTTCAGAAGAAGTCGAAACGCGGGATAGAGACACCGAAGCACGATATAGAGTTGATTCAGTCACGGCTTGCGGATGCGCGAGATCACTTTAATGCAGGCCTGCGGGAGAAAGGAAAATGACCAAAGTAACAGCTAGCAGCGGAAATGTGTTTGCCGATCTGGGGCGTAAGGACCCAGATGAGGCCAAGGCAAAAGCCGACCTTGCTTGGTATATCACCTCTATTATCAAAGAGAAGAAATTAACCCAGGGTGCGGCAGCGGAACTGCTTGGAATCGATCAGCCCAAGGTATCCAATCTTGTACGGGGTAAGCTCCGCGGCTTCTCATTAGAGCGGCTCATACGCTTCGTCATTGCTTTAGGTAATGATGTGCGGATCGAGGTTAATGAACCGGCGAAGCGCCATACGGGACAGGGCCACCTTGAGGTCCGCGCTGCCTAAATGTTCAATAGGTCTTATTACTACAGCCTCCGCGGGTTATGGTCAGCATCGCCTGTGCAAGTGTAACCCTGGCCCCCGCGCAGAGGGGTTGCCGCATACAGTTGCATGCGGTATTTCCTACATAGAAGTGTTTCGCCTTTTCCCTAGACTGGTCCCAATAAAGCGACGGTCAGGGAGTGCCAGGGAACTATGCGAAAGTTGTTTGCCTCCTCATTGATCCTTCCGGATACCGTGCTCTCGGAGGAGGCCATCAAGTCATCCGATTCGGAGCGGGTCAATCTTTATCTTGAGTTTTCCTCGGGGCGCTTCATTCTTGTCGCCGGTCTGTAGTGGCTAAGTATTTTGGTCCACCGTTTTAGAGAAAAACCAATAGTTTTCCTCTGCCTGGTTTGGTGGCAAATGTAGTGGCTAAGTATTTTGGTCCACCGTTTTAGAGAAAAACCAATAGTTTTCCTCTGCCTGGTTTGGTGGCAAACCACCATTGTGTTGATGAGGACGGTACTGGCTATAATAACCACCAATGTACTGCGCGATCATCCGT
>JASBUE010000019.1 GCA_030148045.1 Candidatus Tenderia sp. | reverse complement strand
CGGTAAGCGAGCGGCTTGCGCACCTGACCTACCATATCAGGCAATATTACTGGCTCGACTTTCGGCGCCTGAATGATATCTATCGCTACAAGGTGGAGGAATACGGCAGTCGGGTGGTCAACGCATTCAATATTTACCCGGGCACCATCCCATCCACACTGATGGAGTGGATGCCTTCACGGGAGGGCTACTTTGCCGGGAATTTGGGTCCGGCGCGTATGGATTTTCGTTACTTCGCCCAGGGTAATCTGTTGGCGATGATTGCGTCACTGGCGACGGCAGAGCAGGCACAGGGCATCATGGACCTAATAGAACAGCGTTGGGATGATCTGATCGGGCAGATGCCCATGAAGCTCTGCTTTCCAGCCCTGGAAGGGCGGGACTGGGAGCTCATGACCGGAGCCGACCCGAAAAACAGTCCCTGGTCATACCATAATGGTGGTAGTTGGCCTTTTCTACTCTGGCTGTTGGTGGCGGCGGCACAAAAAACAGGGCGCGTTGAGTTGGCCAGGCGCGCGCTTGATATCGCGGCGGCCAGGCTGGAGCAGGAAAGTTGGCCTGAATATTTCGACGGTCGTGATGGCCGGCTGGTCGGCAAGGAGGCCAGGTCGCTGCAGACTTGGACAGTGGCGGGTTTGTTGGCGGCCCAGCAGTTGCTTGAGGATCGGGACCGTCTTGCGCTGGTCGGTTTCGAGGAGAAGTCAGCACAGGCGTGTGAATGGTCATGAAGCAAGCTCATGGCGGACGAATGTCAGGGTGTGCGCGACGCCCCTCCCGGCGCCGTGCTGTTTGCCTTGGCTTGGGTGTGGGCTTGCTCGCCATCAATCTGATGGCCGGTGGAATTGCCCGCGCCATCGAATTGACGGACACCGGGCCGCTGCGGATTCGCGATCAGTTTCTTCTAAACATGGGGCTGCTCGCCTTCGAGCCCGATGCCGCCTCGATGCTCGGGGTCGGTCAGCAGCGGGTGGACATAATCCAGACCGCAAGCAATACATTTGCCATGTCCGATAGCGTTAGCGATGCCCTGGCGCAGCGCAATTCACGTTCGGGGGTTAGCCTGGCTGATTTGCGTGGCATTCCCGGTAACATTTTTTATCTGGACGCCGAGGTGTACCGGACTGGGATCTCCATCGATCACGGTATCAGCGATGCGCTGCAAATCGGTATTACCTGGCAATGGCTGAGCTTCGTCGGCGGCGCCTTTGACGGCTTGATTGAAGGGTTTCACGATGCCTTCAATTTCGAGCAGGGTGGACGAGAGGGCGTTTCCCTGGGTGCTTATACGACCTATGTGCGCAGCAATGGGATTGAGGTGTTTAACAACAGCACGCCGGGATCGGGGGCGGGGGACATGGTGTTGCGCTCGAAATTGAAACTGTTAGGGGATGGCGGACGCTCTCTCGCCAGTCTGCAGGCATCGCTGAAAATCCCTTTGGGTGACGGGAATGACCTTTTCAGTAGTGGCTCAGCCGATGTGGGGGTTCAATTGCTGGGCGATTATTATCTTTCCGATCGCTTCAGTGTCCATTACTCAATGGGGATTCTGCGTCTTGGAAAATGGGAATATTTCGGCCTGTCATCACAGACTCTGCTGTCAAGTATGTTCGGCCTGGAGCTGGGTACAAGCCCTTCGTCCAGTGTGATTGTCCAGTTGACGGCGTCGCAAAGTCCTTTTGTGGATCTCGATCTGCCGCAGCTCGGTAAAGTCTCATTACAGGCAAGTCTCGGTTACAAACACGCAATAGATCACAGGATCATCCTGTTCGGCGCCTTGACCGAGAATATTGTCTATTTCAACAACACGGCCGATGTAGGACTTCACCTCGGCGCCAGTCTCTATTTCTGACAGGGGCGCCCTTATCCGTATTTATGCCGGGAAGGAGGTCGTGGTGTAGCGCCACACCCGCAGGGTGGGCGACCAGTATTCAAGGGGCATGCCGGCCTTGAGTTTCAGATGGGCGAGGAAATGCTCGGGCTCGGACAGCTGCTCCCAGACACTGGGCAGGAAGGTGCCCTTGTGATTGCCGGCCTGGATGATCAGGCCATCGATGCCCGGACGCAGCTGGCCGATCAAATCTTTTTGCGAATCGAACTGCATCTCCTGTGCGGGGTTAAGAATGGAGATGTGGATCTCGAGGCGCTCGAATTCCGCAGCCGTCACAGGCAAAAAGCGTGGATCGGTAAAGGCGGCGGCATGGGCGTTTCGGGCCACGTCCAGCACCAGCGGCTGATAGGCTTCCAGGCTGCCGATGCAGCCGCGCAGTTGGCCGTCGAGGTGGAGGGTGACGAAGGTGGCGCGTTTTTCCCTGAGCCGCTCGGGATAGTCGTCGGCGACGAGCGGCATCCGGTCGCCATGCGCCAGGGTATAACGGATGCTTTGCCGCGCCACGTCCAAAAGGATTTCCTGCTCCTCTGTGCTGATAGCGGTCGCTTTATCTGAAGACATAGGCGCCGTATCCCACCACCTGGTCTCTCGGCCCGGCGGTATCGCCGGAGTTGCGCAGATCGACGGTTTCCGCCTTCAGCCCCAGCTTGCGCGCCAGCTTCAGCATGCCGCTGACGGGGATGCGGCCGCAGGCGTCGTCATAGCCGAGTTTGCCGGGCTCCAGGTGTTCGATCGCCGCCGAGGTATGCCGGTCCATTCGCTGCGCCGTGGCGTAGTCGTGGTAGTGGCTCAGGTCCGAACTGATCACGATCAGCGTCGCCTCGTCCAGCCCGGCCCGTTCCAGTACCTCGCACACCTCGTCCGCCGTGGCGTCACCGACCACCAGCGGCACCAGCTTGAATTCCCTCAGGATGGATTGCAGGAAGGGCAGCTGCACCTCCAGGCTGTGCTCCATCATGTGTGCCTCGTCCATGATTTTGACCTGCGGCAGCCGGCTCAGGCGCTCGATCATGGGTCGGTCCAGCGGAATTTCACCCAGGGGGGTGGCGAAACACTCGGCGCTGCTGGCGGCCAGACCGGGCAGCGGTACGCGGTGCGAGGGGCACAGCAGGACCACCCGTTTGATCCGCTAGCGCCGGCCTTCCAGCAGGTGATAGGCGCTGGCGGCCACGGCACCGGAGTAGAGGTAGCCGGCATGCGGGGCGATGATGGCCTTGGGCGCTGCGCCGCTGGAGGTGGCCTGATCGAGAAAGTGGCGCACCATCTGCCTCAGCGTGGCCGCATCATCGGGGTAGAACATGCCGGCAACGGCGGCGGGTCTGACCTTGCTCATGCAACACCTCCCGGAATCGGTGTGGGACAAGACAAGTATAACGCCGGCAAGCGGTTGACCAAACTAACTCCGGCGCTTGCAATCTAATGCCGGTAACACTATGAAATTAGGCATGGGCGAAGCGATGCAGTCAGTGGTTCCAACCAAATTCTGGCACAAGCTGGATGACGGCCGCATTCAGTGCGACGTCTGTCCCCGTTTTTGCAAGTTGCACGAGGGGCAGCAGGGGCTGTGCTTTGTGCGCGCCAACCAGGGTGGCCAGATCGTGCTTACCACCTACGGCCGCTCCAGCGGGTACTGTATTGATCCGATTGAGAAAAAGCCACTGAACCATTTTCTGCCCGGCACCCCGGTGCTGTCGTTCGGTACGGCCGGCTGCAACCTGGCCTGCAAGTTCTGCCAGAACTGGGACATGAGCAAGGCGCGCGAGATGGATGTGCTGGCCGACGAGGCGCCGCCCGAGGTGATCGCCCAGGCCGCCAGGGAGCTGGGTTGTTCCAGCGTCGCCTACACCTATAACGATCCGGTGATCTTTCTCGAATATGCGGTGGACGTGGCCAAGGCCTGCCATGCGCTAGGCATCAAATCGGTGGCCGTAACGGCGGGGTATATCACCGAGGAGCCGCGCAAGCTGTTTTTCGAGCACATGGACGCCGCTAATGTGGACCTGAAGGCCTTCACCGACGAGTTCTACCACAAGATCTGCGGCGGTCATCTGCAGCATATCCTGGATACCCTGCTGTACATCAAGCACGAGACCGATGTCTGGCTGGAAACCACGACTCTGTTGATTCCAGGCAAAAACGATTCCGACGACGAACTCAAGCGCATGACCGAGTGGCTGGTGAAAAGCCTCGGCCCGGATGTGCCCATGCACTTTTCCGCTTTCCATCCCGACTGGAAGATGATGGATGTGCCGTCCACCCCCATGTCCACCCTGGTGCGGGCGCGCGAGATCGCCCTGGCCAACGGCGTGCGTTACGCCTATACCGGCAACGTGCATGACAAGGCCGGCGAGAGCACCTACTGTCACAATTGCGGCAAGATGGTGATCGGGCGCGACTGGTATGTACTGTCCGACTGGCATCTGACCGATGACGGCCACTGTGAATATTGCGGCGCCCAATGCAGCGGGGTGTTTCACGGCCCGCCGGGAGATTGGGGCGCCAAGCGCATGCCGGTACGGTTGCGGGATTACGCCGCCTGAGCCGGGATTATTCAGACATCCGATACAGTTTCGAGATCTCTTCCGTGCTCTCGAATTTCACCCCCAGGTCGCGTAGCAGGCCGTCCTTGATGCTGTAGATCCAGCCGTGCACCGAGAGCGGCTGGCCGCGCTCCCAGGCGCTCTGCACGATATTGGTGTGGCAGACGTTGTACACCTGTTCTATCACATTCAGTTCGCACATGCGGTCCCAGCGCTGTTCCCGGTCCGGGATCTGTTCCAGGGCGTGGTGATGTTTCTGATAGAGATCCTTGAGGTGGCGCAGCCAGTAGTCGACGATGCCGAAGGAGCGGTTCTGCATCGCCGCCTGCACCCCGCCGCAGCCGTAGTGGCCGCAGACGATAATGTGTTCCACCTTGAGCACATCGACGGCGTACTGGATCACCGACAGGCAGTTGAGATCGGTATGGATCACCGCGTTGGCCACATTGCGATGGACGAACAGCTCGCCCGGCAACAGACCGACGATCTAGTTGGCGGGCACGAGGCTGTCGGCGCAGCCGATCCAGAGGTATTCCGGGGCCTGCTGAGCCGAGAGCTTTTGGAAGAAAGTGGGATCCTCGGCATTGATTGCCTCGGTCCAGGCCTTGTTGTTGGCGAATAGATCATTAATGTCGGACATGGCTTTTTTTCGATTCGAATCAGGCTTGAAGAATAGCAGCACTGGCTGAATGCAGGCAAAACGGTGTCAGTCCGCCGGACTGGCCGATTCCTTTTCCTCCAGCTGTTCGGCCGGGGCGCGGGATTGAAAATTGGCCAGATAGCGGGCCCCTTTTTCGACCTGTTCCGCCAGCCGGCGGAGTTCGCTCATCAGTTCCAGCTGGCTGACCATCTCGCGCGTGTTGATGCGTGCCTCGGTGCCGGCGCGCAGCAACCCCGCCTTGAGTGCCTGGTACTCTTCCTGCAACTGCGCCAACATGCCGGCACAAGCCTCACTGGTGTAATGTTCGCGGCTGACGTCCGCCTCCATGACCAGCTGTACCACGCCGCCCTTGAAATGGTTGATCGCTTCGCCGAGCGCCGCGTCGCGCGGCTCGTGCAGGCGGGCCTGGGCGGCGGCAATGTGTTCGGCCAGGTGGGCCACGGTGCTGTAATAGCGCCCCACCCGGATGGCGTTGGGCAGTGCCTCGGCCAGCTCCGACGGCAGGTTGGTCTTCTGCAGGGAGGTGCAATATTCCCCCGCCGTGGTCACCAGCCGTTCCAGGATCTGGCGATCCGCACTCAGTTCGCCGCCGGGCCCCAGCTCGGCGCTGATGGCGCCCTTGGCCATACGGCGTGCGATATCGGCGATGCGTTGCAGCTCCAGCCCCAGGGCGTGAAAGGCCAGCACCGGCGTGCCGAGCAGGGTGCTGTCCAGGTGGCGCGGCCGGGCCTCATCCTCCTCGGCGGAACGGAAGCGGGGTTCCAGCAAGGTCACCAGACGGTCAGTCATGGGCCACAGCAGGGCGACCCCCAAGATATTGAAAAAGCTGTGGAACAGGGCCAGCACCGCCGGTATCTCGGCGACATACCCCAATGCATTCTGCAGGCTTTGCACCGCCGCGAGCATCCAGGGCAGGATCAGGACCGCTACCGCAGCGGTGATCAGATTAAAGGCGACATGGGCGGCGGCGACCCGTTTGGCGTTGGGGGTGGCGCCGATCACTGCCAGCAAAGCGGTGGAGGTGGTACCCACATTGGCGCCGATGACCAGCGCCGCAGCGGCGGAAAGCGGGATGACGCCGCCGCCGGCGGCGGTCAGGATCACGGCCATGGCGGCGCTGGAGGACTGCATCAACACGGTCATCACAAAGCCGCTGACCACCAGCAGTAACAGCCCCAGTCCGTCGGGTTGCAGTGTGGCAAACTGGAGCGAGCCGCCCATGCCCTCGAAACCGCTCTTTAGGATCTCGATGCCGAGGAAAAAGACACCGAAGCCCGCCAGGGCCTGTCCGATGGCGCCGGCGCGCCTGTCGTTGCGGAATATCCACAGCCCCATACCGATGCCGATGGCGGGGAGGGCGAAGGCCTTGATATCGATATGAAAGCCGATCAGGGCCACCAGCCAAGCGGTCATGGTGGTGCCGATGTTGCTGCCGTAGATCACCGTGATCGCCTGTCTCAGCTGCATCAGGCCGGCGTTGACAAAGCCCAGGGTGGCCACGGTGACGGCGCTGGAGGACTGCACCAGGGAGGTGATGGTGATACCGGCCAGGATGCCGCGTAGGGTGGTGCGGGTGGAACTTTCCAGGATGCTCTGCAGGGCTTGGCCGGCAACCAGCCGCAGCCCGTTGGTCATCAGATACATGCCTAGCAAGAACAGGCCTATGCCCCCGAACAGGCTGCTGCCGATAGTGAAATCCATTGAAAACCTAATCTAATGTCGCGATGTTCTTAATGGTTATAGCGACCAACTATATTATATTTAAAATAAATATATAATATCGAAAGCTATATAGTGTAATCTTATATCAAATTTGGGAGGTGATCCCTCTCATTACGCTAGATATCTTATGCATAAGTGGAACCATTTGCTATGACAACATCCGCAGTCCAGACGTCACACCAATCACTTGAGGAACAGCTGCGCGAGCTCAACAGCCGCTACCATCCCCTCACGCCGGAAGAGCGGGTCAGGCAGCTGTATCGTGATTTCGACGCCGATGAGGTGATGCTGACCTCTTCCTTTGCCACCAACTCGGCCTTCCTGCTGCATCTGTTTGCCACCACGGCGCCGGAGCAGGTGATCCATTTCATCGATACCGGTTATCACTTCCCCGAGACCCTGGAATACAAGCGCAAACTCACCGAGTTATATCACCTCAAGGTGGTGGATGTGCATCCGGAGGCCTGGAAGCACGAGTATACCCTCAAGGACCAGACCTGGAAGACCGACCCCGATTTCTGCTGCTCCATCAACAAGGTCGAGCCGCTGGAAGAGGTCAAAAAGAACCACAGTGTCTGGGTTTCCGGCCTGATGCGCTGGCAGACCGAGCACCGTGCCGGTCTCGATATCTTCGAATATCGCGGCGGCATTATTAAATTTTACCCCTTGCTGGACGTCACCAAGGAGCAGCGTGACGCCTACATTCGCAATCACAAACTGCCGTTTCATCCGCTGGTGGCCAGGGGCTACTCCTCGGTGGGTTGCACCCACTGCACCCGCCCCGGGGATGACCGTTGCGGCCGCTGGGTCGATTCCTCCAAGTCCGAGTGTGGCTTGCATCTTTAATCTTTAAGCCGTAAGCCTTCATTCCAAGCCCCCTGGGTCACGATCCAGGGGGCTTTGTTTTGATTGGCGATAGGGCGGTCAGGATTAAGCTTTTCCAATCAGTATGACGATATGAAGTTATGACCCGAAAAAGAAGGAAAAGCGGGTGGAGGCAGAGGGAGCACGCATGAAGTACGAAGTGATTGACGCACGTATCACCCCCGAGGGTCACCTGGATGTGCTGTCTCAGCTGGAGGTCGCTAAGCTGCGCGATACTAGCCAGGGCGGCCTGTATCACATCTTTCGCAACTGTTCGCTGGCGGTATTGAATTGCGGCGGCCATCTGGATGACGGCCGCGAACTGTTGGAACGCTACCGCGACTTCGACATCCGGGTGGTGCAGCAGGAACGCGGCATTAAGCTCGAAGTCAAGAACGCACCGGCCACCGCCTTTGTCGACGGCAGGATGGTCAAGGGTATCAGCGAACACCTGTTTGCCGTGTTGCGCGACGTGGTTTACGTCAACGATGAGATTCACGGTACCGGGCGTTTCGACCTCAACGACAGCGAAGGCATCACCAACGCCGTGTTCCATATCCTGCGCAACGCCGGTGTATTGCAGCCCAACCTTAATACCAACATGGTGGTCTGCTGGGGCGGCCATTCCATCGAACGCGGCGAGTATGAATACACCAAGGAGGTCGGCCATGAGATGGGCCTGCGCGGATTGAACATCTGCACCGGCTGCGGACCAGGGTCCATGAAGGGGCCGATGAAAGGGGCCACCATCGGCCATGCCAAGCAGCGCATCAACACTGGCCGCTATCTCGGTATTTCAGAGCCGGGCATTATCGCCGCCGAATCGCCCAATCCCATCGTTAACGAACTGGTCATCATGCCGTACATCGAAAAACGCCTGGAGGCATTCGTGCGCACCGCCCATGGCGTGGTGGTGTTTCCGGGAGGTGCGGGAACGGCCGAGGAGATTCTTTACCTCCTCGGCATATTGTTGCACCCGGACAACAAAGATATCCCCTTTCCATTAATCTTCACCGGCCCGGCCCATGCCGCAGAGTATTTCAAGGGCATCGATGCCTTTATCGGTGAGACCCTCGGCCGTCAGGCGCAGGCGCTTTACAAGATCATCATTGATGATCCCGTGCTGGTGGCGCGCGAAATCCAGGCGGGCATTCAGGGTGTGCGTAGCTTCCGCCGTGAAAAGAGCGATGCCTACTATTTCAACTGGTTGCTGACCATCGACGAGGCGTTCCAGAAACCCTTCGACCCGACCCACGAAAATATGGCGTCGCTGGCGCTGCACAAGGACCAGGACGCCCACCTGTTGGCCGCCAATCTGCGCCGCGCCTTTTCCGGTGTAGTGGCGGGTAATGTCAAGGACGAAGGCATTCGCGCCATTGAGGAAAAAGGGCTGTTCGAAATCTGCGGCGATCACAGTATTATGGAGCCACTGGACAGCCTGCTGACGAGTTTCGTGCAACAACACCGCATGAAACTGCCGGGCAGGAAATATACGCCCTGTTATCGGGTGATCAAATAACGGGGATGGCTCAACCTCTTTCAGGCTGATACTGTCAATCCAGCGGCGCAAACGGTTGTCGAAACCGTCACCGACGGCGCGCTCCGGAGCGCATCAGGCATTTCAATGACGGGATGTCGAAAGCGGGGCATGCCCTCCCTCAGCCGGGCTTGCGAAACGGTGAATGCCCTTCCAGCCGCTGCATCAGCTTCTCCATCTCCATGGCTTCGGCGGTGGTGTAACGCTCGATGGCGTCGCGGAAAAGCGGATCGGCAATCCAGTGTGCCGACCAGGTGCGGGCGGGCAGAAAGCCGCGCGCGATTTTGTGCTCTCCCTGGGCGCCCGGCTCGAAGCGCGCTAAGCCGTGTTCGATGCAGTACTCCAACCCCTGGTAATAGCAGGCCTCGAAGTGGAGGCCGGGCAATTGTTCGCTGCAACCCCAGTGGCGGCCGTAGAGGGTGTCATCTCCGCGTAGGTTGAGGGCGGCGGCGATACACTCATCGCCCCGGTAGGCCAGCACCAGTACCACCTGATCCGGCAGAGCCCCGCCAATCTCTTTGAAAAAACCGAGACTGAAACTGGGAAACCCCCACTTGCGATTGTAGATCCCGCGATAGAATTTATGGAACAGTGCCCAGTCGTTTGCCGCGATGTCGTCTCCGTGCAGGCGGCGCAAGGTGACACCGGCCGTCTGTACCTGCTGCCTTTCCTTTAAAACGTTTTTGCGTTTACGGGAACTGAAATGGCTCAGGTAATGATCAAAGCTTTCATAGCGCCGATTATGCCAGTGATACTGGTAGCCCTGGCGGATGGTCAGCCCCTGTTGGCGAAAAAACGCTGTTTGTGCCTCGGTGGGAAAAAGCCAGTGCACGGAAGAGTAGTCGAATTGCTCGGCCAGTTCGATGGCCGCTGCGACCAGCCGTTGGGCGACGGCCTCCTGGTTGGCCTCTGGGGCGACCAGCAGCCGCTGGCCGGTCATGGGGGTATAGGGGATGGCCGAGACCAATTTGGGATAATAGGCCAGGCGGTTGCGCTGGTGGGCCTGGGCCCAGGACCAGTCGAAGACGAATTCACCGTGGGAGTGATATTTGAGATAGAGGGGCATGGCACCGATCAGTAATCCGTCCTGGCCAAAGATGAGGATGTGCCGGGGCTGCCAGCCGCTTTCCCCGCCGACGCAGTGATGCCGCTCGAGGGCGGCGAGAAACTCATGCTTCAGGAAGGGATTGTTGCCGGCCACGAGCCGATTCCATTGCACTCGGTCGACCGTCTCGAGGCTGTCAGTGTGCGTGACATGCATGGCGTTGCAGAATACAGAATCCACCCGGCTATCTTAGTGCATAACGGGCAGGGGGGATAACCACAAATATTTAGATGGTTGAGACTATACCCATAGCGCAGCTCTCATTGTCTTGCTTGTAAAGCGTTGAGGGATTGCGTCATGATGCACAGAGGGTGCGGCGCGGGTCGGATGCGGGCATCGTATCGCCGTCGCAATGTGATTCCGTGTTATTTTGGGAGAATAGTTCCGTGGAGACGAAACCGCGTATTGGGCTGGCGCTGGGCAGTGGCTCCGCGCGCGGCTGGGCGCACATCGGCGTGATCCATGCCCTGACCAGGCACGGCATTGAGCCGGATGTGATCACCGGTTGCTCCATCGGCGCCCTGGTCGGGGCGGCCTATGTCACCGCACAGCTGGACAAGCTGGAGCAGTGGGTGGGCTCGCTTAATCGCCTCGATGTAGCCCGCTTCTTCGAGATATCTTCCAGCTTCAACGGCTTCGTCAACAAGGAGAAGTTCCACAAGTTTCTTAACCAATATGTCTGTCAGGACGAGACCCAGATCGAGGCCCTGGACAAGTCCTTCGCGGCAGTCTCCACCGACCTGGGCACTGGCACCGAGGTGTGGTTTTCCAAGGGCGCCCTGATCGAGGCGGTGTGGGCGTCCATCTCCCTGCCCGGGTTGTTCCCGGCCATTCGCCACAAGAACCGCTGGTTGGTGGACGGCGGGCTGGTCAACCCGGTGCCCATCTCCCCCTGCCGCTCCTTGGGGGCGGACCTGGTGATCGCCGTTAATCTGAACGGCGACATTGCCGGGAAACACTTCAAGCGCATGGCGCCCAAGAGCGAGAAAGCCGAGCTCCAGGCTCCCGAGGGGCACGAAGACGAAGATTGGATGGACACCATTACCCGCACCGTGCGGGAATATTCCTATAACCTCTTCGTTAATCACAAAAACAGCCGTGACGACACGCCGAACCTGTTCGACTCCATCGCCGGTTCCATCAACATCACCCAGGACCGCATCACCCGCTTTCGCATCGCCGCCGATCCACCGGATATTCTGATCAACCCCGATGTCAACCAGATCGGTTTGCTGGAATTTCATCGCGGCCGTGAAGTGATCAAGGAAGGGGAGCAAGCGGTAGAGAAGATGCTGCCGGAAATCAGACAGTTACTCGAGTCCGTCTAAATGCTTCAGGCCCGGGGCGTCGATGGCATTGAGATTTTCTGGGTGGCTATTCAGCATACATCCGGCCTTGGGTTACCTCCCCCTCCTTCTTTGGTAGCCGAAAGGCACGGTTCGAACATGCCACAAATAACTATCGATAGTTCGGCGCGCCAGTGCAGCGAGCGAAAATGAAGGAGGGGGGGCGGGTGAAGGCCAGTATTCCTGAGTTGAATCATGTGGTTCCATCGCCCCATCTCACCGTGAGGCCGCAGGTCTGTTAACCCATTTGCCGGCACGTAAGAAGACAAAGCGATTACCACTGTCGTTAATATCAGCATTTGTTCCTTGCATTATTCCACTTCTTAACTATGGTAATCGGCGGTGCAACGATGTTTGCAGCCGGCGTGGAAGTACGTTTTTACAACGAACGACTTGAATCAGGAGGAAACAATGGCAGGGGCCCGTAACGCTGCATCTGATGACCCCATCATCGTCCTGGGTTCAACCGCCATCATTATTGTTTGTTGGATCTTGGCAATAATGTTGTTTTAGGTGAGTGGTTTGACATATTTTTTAACCTTATAAACGTTGAATTGAAGTTCGGCCAAAGTAGTGCCGGGCTGTTTTTGAGGGCCGCATTGTGCGGCCCTTTTTTTGTGGTGCGCCAGGCATGGCGCGTAGCGCCTTGACGGGCGCTGTTCCGATACGCGTGGTGGCGGCCGGATGACTTGGGGCAAGTCCCCTGTGGGCCCGGCAAGGGTGTCCATCGCGAGGTGGAATGTGAAGGAAGCTGCAGGCAAAACACTGGCCCGACGAACAGGAATCGCATGAGGCGGTCACCCCGGGTAAGGCGGCTATTATCGTCAAAGCCCGATACTTGCACCGAAGGTGTGGACGTACATGCGGCGGGCATAAGTGTGAAGGTCACGCGTCTTACCCCGGGAAGTCTGGTTCTCTGCCTCTGTGCTACTCACCTCGCGAGGGGTGGGAATGGAGAGCCGGAACTCAGCAGAGGCCATAGTCGGTGCGTTACCGCGTCCTGAAGGGCCGAACATGGTTTGCCGCCAGTAGGCGGTGAGTTCTCGTAGGGCCACCTTCAACAGCGCTTACTCATAAGCAATCAATCAGTTTCCAGCGACCCGTTCCTCCTTCTGAAAACTGATCAGGTGATCGGCGTTAACGCGAATGCCGACGCCGGTGCCGATGGGGAAATCGTCATGACTGGGGAACAGGGAGAGTAGTCGATTGCCGCTGGGTAATAGCAGGGTATAGAGAATGGTGGCGCCCTTGAAGGCCTTGTTGACCACCTCGGCGGTCAGTTTGCTGTCGGTGTCGGGGATGATGTCATCGGGGCGCAGCAGCAC